>JANQRO010000372.1 GCA_028284525.1 Myxococcota bacterium
CTAGCTGGCGTCGGTGAGGGACGAGAGCACGCGGGCGTCGCGTTCCAGCCGGCCCTCGGCGTTTTCCTGGATGCGACGCGCCTTCGTCTCGGTCTCGAGCATGCGCCTGCGGACGAAGGCCCGGGCGAGATCGATGCGCCCGGGCTCGGCCTCGACCTGACGCAGGAGCTCGGCGGCGGCGATCACGTTGATCACCATCTCGGCGAACATCTTCGCGCGCAGCAGGGCGTAGCCCAGGTCGCCGAAGAGCACACCCACGCTGGCCTCGATCTCGCCGATCGCGGCCTCGACCCGGCGCGCCAGCGGCGCCCGCACCTCGTCGTCCATCGCCGCGAGCTCGCCGCGCACCTGCTCGGCGACGACGGCCAGCGCGCCCTTGCCCATCTCGCGGAGCGCGAAGGAGGCCTGGATCTCCGAGGTCCCTTCGTACACCGTGAGGATCAGGCTGTCGGCGTGGAGCTTCGCCACATCGGCGTCCATCGTGTAGCCGATCCCGCCGAAGACCTGCATCGCGTCGCGGGTGATGTCGTCGCAGACCTCGGTCGCGTAGTACTTGCAGAGCGGGGTGAGGAGCCGCACCCGCGCGGTGTCGCGTTCCAGGGCCGCGCGCAGCTCGGTGGCCTGCTCTTCGGTGGCGTCGCCCCGGGCCAGCGCGGCCTCCCGCGCCTCGTTGTGGTCGATCAGCTCGAAGGTGCGGTAGAGCAACGCCCGCGCGCCCTCGAGGTCGATCGCCATCTTGGCGAGCATCGACAGCACCAGCGGTTGCTTCACGATCGGCTGGCCGAACTGCTCGCGCTCGTCGGCGTAGGCGCGGGCGGCGTGGAAGGCCGCCGACGCGACCCCGAGCCCCTGGGCCGCGACGCCCAGCCGCGCGTTGTTCATCAGGTCGAGCATCGCGCGGAAGCCCTGGCCCTTCTCGCCCAGTCGGAAGCCCGTCGCCCCCTCGAAGACCACCTCGCAGGTGGGGGAGCCGTGGATCCCGAGCTTTTCCTCGAGCCGCGAAACCCGCACCGCGTTGCGGGTCCCGTCCTCCAGGTGCCGGGGGACGAGGACGAGGGAGAGCCCGTTGGTGGTCCCCTTCGAGTCGTCGTAGGTGTCGCCGTCGCGGGCGAGCACCAGGTGCACCTCGGCGCCGCCGTTGGTGATGAAGATCTTGGTGCCGTCGACCCGGAGCGTCCCGTCGGCGGCCTCTTCGCAGCGGGTGGTGATGCCGCCGAGGTCGCTCCCCGCCTGGGGCTCGGTCAGGTCCATCGCGCCCTGTACCTCCCCCGAGCAGAAGCGCGGGAGATACGCCGCCTTGATCTCCTCGCTCCCGTAGCGCTCGATGTCGGTGGCGGCCCCCGCCTGGAGTCCGACGATGGTCATCAGGCTGGCGTCGGCGCGGGCCAGCATCTCGAGATACATGCCGTTGAGCGTCGCGGGGAGCCCGGGGCCCCCGTACTGCTCCGAGACCGCCAGGGTGATCAACCCGGCCTCGCGCAGCGCTTCGTAGGCCTCGCGGATGTGCGTCGGGGGGGTGGCGCCGCCGTCCTCGGTGAGCTCGGCCTCGCGGTGCCAGTGCTCGCGGGCGGGCCGCTCGAAGCTCTCGGCCAGCGCGGCCACCGTCTCGAGCACCCCGCGGTAGGCGCCCACCTCGGCGCCGAGGTCGGGGGCGACCGCGCCCTTGCGCTCCAGGACCGTTCCCCAGTCGATCAGCTTCTCCAGATAGAGGCGCATGGTCGGCGCGAGGTAGTCGTTCACCCGGAGGCTCCTCAGCTGGGGGCCGGCGCGAGGCCGATGGCGATCTCGTCGTCTCCGAAGCGGGCGCGATGGGTGGAGAAGCGGGAGTCGTCGATCGACCCGACCCACTCGACGTGCTCGGCGAGGGTCTGCTCCGCGATCCAGTCCTCGAAGGTGCCCGCTGCGTCTCTCCACGTATCGGGCAGAACCAGGGCCAGGTGAACCCGATCGGCCACGTGGAGCCCGGCTTCTTTGCGGGCCTGCTGGACGCCGCGCACGACGTCTCGGGCGATGCCCTCCGCGATCAGGGCCTCGCTGAGGTGGGTGTCGAGCACCACCACGGCATCCTGGGTGGAAAGCGCCTCACAGCTGACGCCCTCCTGGGGCCGCAGCCGGAGCTCGTACTCCCCGTTCTGGAGGGCCGTGTCCCCCACGGCGATCTGGCCGTCGTCGCCGCGGGTCCACTCGCCCCGCTTGGCCGCCGCGAGAACCCCCTTCATCTCCGAGCCCAGCCGCGGGCCGAGCACGCGGGCGTTGATCTGCAGCGTGAAGGTGGCGAAGGCCTCGACCGCCTCGCTGAGGACGACCTCCTTCACGTTCACCTCGTCGGCGATGAGCGCCCGGAAGGGTTCGAGGGCGCCGGCGCCCGTCCCCGCCACCGTGAGGGACGCGAGGGGTTGGCGCACCCGCAGCCCCTCGCGTTCGCGCAGGGTGCGACCGGTCGAGCAGACGTCCCGCACCCGCTCCATCGCCGCCACGAGCTCGGGGTCGGCGGGGAGCCGGGTGGCGTCGGGCCAGTCGGAGAGGTGCACGCTGTCCCCGCCGCCGAGACCGCGGTAGATCGCCTCGGCGACGAAGGGGAGCAGCGGCGCCGCCACCTGGGCCGTGATGCGCAGCGAGGTGTAGAGGGTGTCGTAGGCCTGACGTTTGTCGTCGTCGAGGCCGCTGCGCCAGAAGCGCTCCCGCGCGCGGCGGATGTACCAGTTGGTGAGGGCGTCGAGGTGGGTCTCGAGCACCTGACAGGCGCCGCCCAGGTCGTAGGCGTCGAGGGCCGTCTCGACGCCCTCGACCAGCAACCGGGTGCGCGCCAGGAGGTAGCGGTCGAGGGGGGCGTCGGGGTTGCTGCGCTCCGAGGCCCGGGCGCCGTCGATGTTCGCGTAGAGACAGAAGAAGGAGTACGCGTTCCAGAGCGGGAGCAGGACCGCGCGCGCCACCTCGCCGATCGCCTTGCCCTCGCGGTCGATCCGCAGGTCGTTGCCACGCAGGATGGGCGACGCGACGAGGAACCAGCGCAGCGCGTCGGAGCCGTAGCGCTCGAACATCGCGAGGGGATCGGGGTAGTTGCGCAGCCGCTTCGAGAGCTTTTGCCCCTCCTCGTCGAGGACGACGCCGTGACAGATACAGTTCTTGAAGGGCGGCCGGTCGAAGAGCGCCGTGCCCAACACCATCAGCGTGTAGAACCAGCCCCGGGTCTGGGCGATGTACTCGACGATGAAATCGGCGGGGAAGTGCGTCTCGAAGAACTCGCGATTCTCGAAGGGGTAGTGCACCTGGGCGAAGGGCATCGAGCCCGACTCGAACCAGCAGTCCAGGACGTCGGGGACCCGCCGCATCGTGCTCTGCCCGCTCGGGTCGTCGGGGTTCTTGCGGGTGAGCTGGTCGATCGCCGGCCGGTGGAGGTCGGTGGGGCGCACCCCGAAATCGCGCTCGAGCTCGTCGAGGCTCCCGTAGACGTCGATCCGCGGGTGGGCCGGGTCGTCGCTCTTCCACACCGGGATCGGCGAGCCCCAGAAGCGGTTGCGGCTGATCGACCAGTCCTGGGCGCCCTCGAGCCACTTGCCAAAGCGCCCTTCCCGGATGTGCTCGGGAACCCAATCGATCTCGCGGTTGAGCTCCACCATGCGCTGGTTGAACGCGGAGACCTTCACGTACCACGAGCTCATCGCGCGGTGGATGAGCGGCTCGTCGGTGCGCCAGCAGTGCGGGTAGTTGTGCACGATGGTGTCGTGACGCACGAGGTCGCCGCGCTCGCGGAGCGCGCGGGTGATCGAGGGGTTGGCGTCGAAGACGAGCTCACCGTGCCAGTCGGGCACCGCGTCGGTGAAGCGCCCCTGGTCGTCCACCGGACAGATCACCGGGATCCCGGCGTCGGTGCTGACCCGCATGTCGTCCTCGCCGAAGCCCGGCGCCATGTGCACCATCCCGGTGCCGTCCTCGGTGGAGACGAAGTCGTCGACGAGCACCCGGAAGGCGTTCCGGGTGTCGGCGAAGAAGGGGAAGAGGGGCTCGTAGCGCAGCTCGGCGAGGGCGCGGCCGGGGAGGGTGCCGACACGCTCGGCGCCCTCGAGCTCGGCGGGGTAGCGCTCGCGGGCGGCGTCGGCGATCGCGACGCGCCGGTCGCCGAGCCGCAGGATCGCGTAGTCGATCTCCGGCCCCACGGCGATGGCGAGGTTGCTCGGCAGGGTCCAGGGCGTCGTCGTCCAGGCCCACAGCTCGGTGGGGCCGTCGGCGCGGGGCTCGCGCACGGTGAAGCGCACCGTGATCGCCGGGTCCTGACGCTCGCGGGTCGAATCGTCGAGGCGGGTCTCGAAGTTCGAGAGTGGGGTCTCCGCCGCCCACGAGTAGGCGAGCACCCGTTCGCCCTCGTAGATCCACCCCTTGTCCCAGAGCTGTTTGAAGGCCCACATGACGCTCTCCATGTAGGAGAGGTCCATCGTCTTGTAGTCGTTGCGGAAGTCGACCCAGCGCGCCTGCCGGGTCACGTAGCCCTCCCACTCCCCGGCGTAACGCATCACCGAGGTGCGGCACTGGTCGTTGAAGCGGTCGATTCCGAAGGCCTGGATCTGGGCGCGACCGGAGACGCCGATCTCCTTCTCGACCTCCATCTCAGCCGGCAGACCGTGACAGTCCCACCCGAAGCGGCGCTCGACGCGGCGGCCGCGCATCGTCTGGTAGCGCGGCACGATGTCCTTCACGTAGCCGGTGACGAGGTGCCCGTAGTGGGGCAGGCCGTTCGCGAAGGGCGGACCGTCGTAGAAGACGTACTCGTTCTCGCCGCCCGGGCGGCTCTCGACCGAGCGCCGGAAAGTCCCGTCGCGCTCCCAGCGCTCGAGGATCTCGCGCTCGAGGGCCGGGAAGTCGGGCTGGGGGTCGACCTCCGGGTAGGGGCCGTCGCGCTGCCCCGCCGTGTTGCTCTCCGGCGTCGTCTCGCTCATCGTCCTCGGGTGGTGTTGTGGGCGATGAGCCCTGTGGGTCACGCCGCTTCGGCGGCAGAACACCTTAGCGGATCATCCCCTATGCTGGGGCGCATGGCCCCCGAGCGAGCGACCCCCGAGCTCACCGGCGCGCAGCGCCGCTACCTGCGTGGCATCGCGGCCAGGGAGCGGCCCGTGGTGTGGATCGGGGAGGGCGGACTCTCGGACGGATCGTTGCGCAGCGTCGACGAAGCCCTCGAGGCTCGCGAGCTGATCAAGGTGCGGCTGCGCGCGCCCGCCGACAAGAAGGGGACGGCCCGCGAGCTCTCGCAGCGCAGCGGCGCCGCCTTGTGCGGATTGATCGGGCACACGGTGATCCTCTACCGGCCGCCCGCCGATCGGGAGGCCCGGCAGATCGAGCTGCCGGCGTGCGACGCCCGGTGAGCGAGGGCGCCGAGCACTACCGCAGCGCCGGGGGGATCGAGGTGCGTCGGCGCACCACGGCGGTCGACGGCGAGCGCGAGATCGAGGCGCTCGCCGACGCCCTCGACCGCCAGCGCGGGGCGCTCTTCTCGTCGAGCTACGAGTACCCCGGGCGCTACACGCGCTGGGACTTCGGCTTCGCCGATCCGCCCCTCGCGGTGACCGCACGCGGCCGCCGCGTCCAGGTCGACGCCCTGAACACGAGGGGGCAGGTGCTGCTCCCGGCGATCGCCGACGCGTTCGGGGGCGTGCAGGGGGTCGCGGCGTTGCGCGCCGACGAGTCGGGGATCGCCTGCGAGATCGCCGAGGTCGAGGACCGCTTCCCGGAGGAGCAGCGCAGCCGTCAGCCCTCGGTGTTCTCGCTGTTGCGCGCCGTGCTCGACCTCTTCCACTCGCCCGCCGACCCGCATCTCGGCCTCTACGGCGCCTTCGGCTACGACCTCGCGCTCCAGTTCGAGCCGGTGCGTCAGCGGCTGAAGCGCGCCGACGACCAGCGCGACCTCGTGCTCTACCTCCCGGACGAGCTCCTCATCGTCGACCACCGCCGCGAGCGCTCGCTGCTCCACCGCTACGACTTCGAGACCGCGGGAGCTCGCACCGACGGGCTCCCCCGCGTCGGGGAGGGGGCCGACTACGCCGCCGCCTCGACCACCGAGCGCCGCGACCACAGCGCGGAGGAGTTCGCCGACGCCGTGCGGGTGGCCCAGCGATCCTTCGCCCGGGGCGACCTCTTCGAGGTGGTGCTGAGCCAGACCTTCAGCGAGCCCTCGAGCGCTTCGCCCGCCGAGCTCTTCCGCCGGCTGCGCGCGCGCAACCCCTCCCCCTACGGCTTCTTGATCAACCTGGGCGACGCGGAGTACCTGGTCGGGGCCTCCCCCGAGATGTATGTCCGCGTCGAAGGACGTCGGGTCGAGACCTGTCCGATCTCGGGGACGATCCCCCGCGGCGCCGACCCGATCGAGGACGCCGAGCAGATCCGCACGCTCCTCAACTCGGCGAAGGACGAGTCGGAGCTCACGATGTGCACCGACGTCGACCGCAACGACAAGTCGCGGATCTGCGAGCCGGGATCGGTGAAGGTGATCGGCCGCCGGCAGATCGAGATGTACTCGAGGCTGATCCACACCGTCGACCATGTGGAAGGGGTGCTGCGCCCCGAGTTCGACGCCCTGGACGCCTTCCTGTGTCACACCTGGGCGGTCACCGTCACCGGGGCCCCCAAACCCTGGGCGATCCAGTTCATCGAAGACCACGAGCGCTCGGCGCGCGCCTGGTACGGCGGCGCGGTGGGTCTGCTCGGCTTCGACGGCAACATGAACACCGGATTGACCTTGCGCACCATCCACGTGCGCGACGGCGTCGCGCGGGTACGCGCCGGCGCGACCCTCCTCTACGACTCCGAGCCCGACGCCGAGGAGGAAGAGACGCGGGTGAAGGCCTCGGCGCTTCTCGACGCGATCGTCCGCCCCGACGGTCTGGCGTCGTCCGACCGCGCCGCCCCGGCCCTCGAGGGCGCCGGCAAACGCATCCTCCTGATCGATCACCAGGACTCCTTCGTCCACACCCTGGCGAACTATCTGCGGCAGACCGGCGCCGAGGTCGAGACCTGGCGCTTCGGCTTCCCGCCCGGCGACCTCGATCGCTACGCCCCCGACCTGGCGGTGTTGTCTCCCGGCCCCGGCGCCCCCACCGATTTCGACGTGGCGGGGACCCTCCGCACCCTCCTCGAGCGCGACATCCCGGTCTTCGGGGTGTGTCTGGGGTTGCAGGGGATGGTCGAGGCCTTCGGCGGCCGTCTGGACCAGCTCGGCGTCCCGATGCACGGCAAGCCCTCGACGGTGCACCCCGTGGGCGGCGCTCTCTTCGAGGGACTCGACACACCCTTCCGCGCCGCGCGTTACCACTCGCTCTTCGTGCCCCGCGAGGCGATCCCCGAGAGCCTCGAGGTCACCGCCGAGAGCGACGACGGTGTCGTGATGGCCGTCGAGCACCGCGAGGGCCGCGCGGCCGCCGTCCAGTTCCACCCCGAGTCGATCCTCACCGGCCACGCCGTCGGCATGCGTATCCTGCGCAACGCGGTGCGCAGGCTCTGTCGCTGATCCTCCTCGTCTCCGCTTGACGCCCTACAGGAACGTCGCGAGCTGGCGACACTCCGCCACGAGGATCCCGTCTGCGGTCCACACCTCGCCCACCTCGTCGACGAAGCCCTCAGCGCTGCTCGCGCTCTCGAAGCGCGCGAGGAGGAAGTCGCCCGACGCCACCAGCGAGGCCGACGCGGCGCGCCGGAAGTGCACGGTGAGCTCGACGGTCGGGATCGGGCGGATCGCCTCCCGCGTCTGGGTGCTGAAGTAGGGCGGGGAGAAGGCGTCGCAGACCGCGGCGAGATAGGCGGGCTCTCCGGGGGTCGCGTCGACGGGGCGGATCCACCCGCCCGCCACGGGGTGCTCGCCGGGCGTCCCGGGTGGCGTGCCGAAGACCCAACGGTATTCCCAGCGGCGGTGGAAGGCGTGGAAGCCCTCGAAGCGCGGGCACGCCGCGGGCGGCGGGGCGGCGGGCGGGGTGCGGCGTCGGAAGCTCGGCCCCGGGCGCTCGGCCGCGAAGGCGCCGGTGGCGAGGGCGATGAGACGGTCGCCCTGGCGCAGCTCGCCGCGAACCAGAGCGAGGCTGCGGCCGCGGCGGATCGCGGTGGTCTCCACCGTCGCCGGGCCCGGCTCGGGTGCCGCGGCGTAGTGGACGGTGACCGTCCGGGGCGGGAGCCCCTCCGCCACCGTCTCGAGCGCGCGGGTCAGGATCGCGGCGAGGTAGCCGCCGTTGGCGCCCCGGGAGATCCACCAGTGCTCGTGGAGCTCGGCCCCGAAGCGGCCCGGGCCCTCGGCGCGGAGCGCGGTGTCGCGTTGGAACTCGCTCATCGGCCCACGCGGTAGCACATCGTTCCGTCGCCCCGGGCGCTCCCCGTGCCGGGCGCCGCGGGGCGATCCCGGTTTGATAGCTTCTCCCCGACGACGAGGAGGGGCCCAGTGAGTCATCCGATCCCCGCGACCGGTCTCGGCCGGAGGAGCTTCCTCAAGACCGCTGGCCTCGGCACGCTCGGCGCGCTGGCGTCGCGCGGGACGAACGCCGCCACGCCGCCGCGGGTGCGGCGCTACGTGACGCTCGGGAGCACCGGGCTCAAGGTGCCCGACATCGGCTTCGGGGCGAGCCGGCTCTCCGGCGACGAGGACGTCGTCCGTCACGCCCTCGAGCGCGGCATCACCCACTTCGACACCGCCGAGGGCTACACCCGCGGTCACTCCGAGGAAACCCTCGGCCGAGCGCTGCGCGGACGCCGCGACGAGATCACCCTGGTGTCGAAGACCCACTGTCATCGCTCGACCACGGTGAACGAGCTGATGGCGGCCCTCGAGGGGAGCCTGCGCCGGCTCCAGACCGACCGCATCGAGATCTATCTGAACCACGCGGTGAACGGCGTGGCGCGGCTCCAGAATCCGGCCTGGCCCGAGTTCGTCGAACGCGCCAAACGCGAGGGGAAGATCCGCTTTGCGGGGATGTCGGGGCACGGCGGGCGTCTCGTCGAGTGTCTCGACTACGCGATCGACCACGGCTTGGCCGACGTCTTTCTCGTCGGATACAACTTCGGCCAGGACCCGGCCTTCTACGAGGAGTTCGTCCGCAACTTCGACTTCGTCGCGGTGCAGCGCGACCTGCCCCGGGTGCTTCTCAAGGCGCGTCAGGCGGGGATCGGCGTCTTCGCGATGAAGACGCTGCGCGGCGCGCGGCTCAACGACATGCGCCCCTACGAGGGACCCGAGGTCACCTTTGCGCAATCGGCGCTGCGCTGGGTGCTCGCCGGCCCCTACGTCGACGCGTTGGTGGTGACGATGAAGAGCCCCGATGCCGTCGACGAGTACCTGGGGGCGTCGGGCTACGGCGCACCCAGCGAGGC
>JANQRO010000390.1 GCA_028284525.1 Myxococcota bacterium
GTGCCGGCGCTGCGCTCTGCGTTGGACGCAGCCGCTGCGACGCTCCCCGCACCGCGCCGAAGAGCGCGGCGTCTCCGCCGCGACGACGCGTTCCGAGACGATCGCCGCGTGAGATAGACTCGTCAGGTGGCCGCTCCCGACGCACCGCTTCCCGACGCGCCCGAGCGGATCGTGAGCCTGGTGCCGAGTCTGACCGAAGCGCTCTTCGTCCTCGGCCTGGGCGACCGCGTGATCGGGGTCACCGATTGGTGTATCCATCCCGCCGACGGGGTCGCACCACTTCCCAAGCTCGGGGGCACCAAGAACCCCGACCTCGATCGCACCCTCGGTCTGCGGCCCGACCTCGTCATCGCCAACCACGAAGAGAACACCGAACGGGTCGTGCGCAGCTTGCGCGAGGCCGGTGTCCCGGTCTGGGTGACGTACCCGCGCACCGCCCGCGAAGGCGCCACGCTGCTCCGCGAGATGGCGGGGCTCGGGGCGAGCGCGGCGACGATCGCCCAAGTCGTCGAGCCCGTGGAGCGCGCGGTGGAGGAGGCCGAGGAGGCGCTCGGCACGGGTCGCACCTCCTTCTTCTGCCCGATCTGGCGCGACCCGTGGATGAGTGTCGGCGCCGACACCTTCGCCCACTCGATGATTTCGCTCTGCGGTGGCGAGAACGTGTTCCGCGACCGTGCCGAGCGCCGCTACCCGATCGTCACGCTCGACGAGGTCCAGGCGGCCCAGCCCGAGGTCATCCTGCTCCCCGACGAGCCCTACGCGTTCGCGGCCGCCGACCGCGACGAGCTGGCAGCGCTCCCGGTTCCCGCGGCGCGGGAGGGGCGCATCTACCTGATCGACGGCACCTCGGTCTCTTGGTACGGGCCCCGGATGCGCGTCGCCCTCGAGACCCTGCGCCCCCTGCTGGCGCCCCCGGCCGCGGACGTCTAGCGAAATCGCTACACATTCTGGCCTCTCTCTCGCGGTGCACCCGAGCCGCGTCGCGCTTGCCGCCCCGTAGAGGAGAAAGGACTCGAGTCATACGCCCGTCGCGCCGAGAAGAATCCCGGTGCCACGCGGTTTCCGCGCGGTCACCGAGGATTGACGCCGCGAATCTCGACACGAGACTCGCCGCGACGCTGGGGGGGATCTTCATGGAGCGCCGGGAATCCGGTCGACTCGCGAACGCACCCGGCCACGGCCGGCTCCTGCTTTGGACGCTGGGCTACGCCCTCGCCGCGTTCGCACTGCTCTCGATGCACGGCGAGGCCTTCGCCGCACGACTCGTGGACGTCCGCGTGGGCGAGCACAAGGGCTACACGCGCGTGGTCCTGGAGCTCGACTCCCTCGCCGCCTACCAGGTGTCGGAGCCCCGCGAGGGCGCGGACCCCGTGATGAAGGTGGAGCTCGACGCCCGCGGCGATGCCCGCGCGCTGAGTCCCTCCCATCCGGTGGTCAAGGCGGTGCGCGTCGAGCCCGCCGGCGCCTCGACGTCGATTCACGTCAGCCTCGACAAGGCCGAGGTGCAGATCAACGAGATGATCCTGCTCTCGCCGCCGCGCCTCGTGTTCGACATCCGCGACCCCGCCGCGATGGCCGCGGCCAAGACCGTCGCGGAGGCGCCGAAGACGGCCCAGGCTCCGGAGCCCGCCGCCGCGGAGGCGCCGAAGCGCCCGGCGCCGAAGCGCGCCGCCGCGAAGCCGTCTCTCGTCGCGCCGTCCCCTCCGCCGACTCCGGACGCGGCGCCCCTCGCGCAGGATGCCGGGATGCGGGCGCCCACGCCGGTGGTGGTCGTGAGGCCGCCGGACGCCGCCCCCGAGTCGGCGCCGTCCTCGCGCGCAGCAGCGAGCCCGGCTCCCGCGGCCGCGAGGA
>JANQRO010000406.1 GCA_028284525.1 Myxococcota bacterium
TCCACGACCCGGGCCTGGTGAGCGTCGCGGCCACCGTCGACGTCACCGCTTCCGTGACCCCGCCGCGAATCCGCGCCGTACGCCGCTCGCTCGGAGTGAGCGCGGTGCAGGCCCTCGTGCACAACGCTCTGCGCCCGGCGCGCGCCATCCGGAACGTCGTACGTCGCGGCGGCTCCGAGGCGTTGTCCGACCTCGATGAGCCCTGCGACGCGGTGGCCCTCCACCGCGTGGAGCAGATGCAAACCGCCGTCGTCGAGGAGATCGACCTCGACGAGGTCGCAGCGCACACCGCCCGCTCCGCCCAGGAACCCGACCCCACGCCCGACGTCGCAGCGGGTGACCCGCGAGGTGTCGAGCGCTGATCGCGACCCCGACGCGGGCGCGGTACGGCGCCCGGCGGCTTCGCCGGCGCGGCGGTGGTCAGACGCGCCGGCGCTTCGCCGGAACGGTCGCGGTCAGGTGAGCAGCCCCGTCGCCGGGGCGGTCCGCAGCACCGTCCGCACCGGCAACAATGCGCCCACCCCGCCGAGGGCGGCGCCGAGCGTCAGGCCCTGTCCGATCGCGCTCGGCGTCACCTCCAGGGAGAAGGCCATCTGGGAGAGCGCCTGGAAGTCGAAGGTCGCGACCTCCACGCCGTCGACCCCCACCGCGGCGGCCGCTGCCCCCGCCGCACCCCCCGCGACGCCCAAGACGAGCGCCTCCCCGAAGAGCGCCGCGGCCAGGGCTCCCCGCGAGAGGCCCATCGCGCGCAACGCGGCGATCTCGGCACCTCGCGTCTCGACCGACGCCGCCATGGCGTCCATCGCGGCGAACGCGGCCGCCACCCCCATCCCTCCACAGAGCAGCCATGCCAGACCGTGCAGCAGCCCGGTGACGGCGTCGGCCTGCCGCGCGTAGACCTCGCGCTGGCGATGTGCATCGACGGCCGTGCGCGGGTCGTCGCGCAGTCGCTGCCGGATGCGGTGCAGATCGCCGGGCTCGGCCGGCTTGGCGTGGATGGCCTGCACGGTCCCGCCGCGTCGATAGAGGGACTGCAGCAGCGGGCCATCGCCCCAGAGCTCGCTGTCCTCTCGGCCGCCCGTTGCGAAGACGCCGACGATCGGCCAGCCCTCCCCCGCCACCGACACGACGTCGCCGAGCGCGAGACCCTGGAAGCGTCGGGACGCGGCGTCGCCGACCAGGAGCTCCGGGTGACCGGGTCGCAACGGACGCCCGGCGAGGAGACGAAAGCTGTCGCGGACGCGCGCGGCGGGAGGACCGACGCCGCGTAAGGTGAGGCTCAGCTCGGGTCGCCCGGACCCCTGCTCCACGGGCACGACGACGACGAGCTCCACCGACACGGCTGGGCCCTCCGGGTCGCGGCGCCAGCCCGGGAGCTCCGCGACGATCCGCGCCGTGGGCCCGGGGATCACGCTGAGGAGCTCGCTCGCGGCGCCCGAGCGCAACACCATCACGGTGTCGCGGTCCACGCCGCGCTCGAGACTCCGGCGTAGCCCCGCGGCCACCGCGAGCACGGACACCAGGACCGCGACCACGCCTGCAATCCCGAAGGCCGCGGCGACATGCTCCGCCACCCGCGAGCGCAGCGCCGCCCCCGCGATCCAGGCCACCGCGACGAACGCGCGACCCGCGCCCATCAGCGCGCCCGCCGGAGGAGGCGTGCGGCGAGAGAACGCCGGGATCCCGCGATCGCCGGCGCGGCGGCGGCGACGATCAGACCCGCAGCGATCCCGAGACCCGACACCCATCGCGCCGCGGGGAAGGAGAACCCGGGGAGTGCACCGCCGCTCGGATCGCCCCGGGCGATGAGGGTCCACGCGATTCCGAGTCCCAGGAGCGCTGCGGGGCCGACGACGAGCCCCGACTCGGCCAGGTTCAGGGCGGCGACCCGGATCGCCGGGACGCCGAAGGCGCGCAACAATGCCCGCTGCGACGCGCGGTGCCGCGCCCTGCGCCGTGCCGCGACGACGACGAGTCCGAGCGCGGTGGCGAAGA
>JANQRO010000419.1 GCA_028284525.1 Myxococcota bacterium
CGCGCTCGCGGCGACACACCGCGTCCAGCTCGGCGACGCGGCGATCGAGGCGGTGAACGCGCGTTGCACCTCGGTGTGCTCGGCGCGGACCAGCGGAGCCCCCTGCTCGCGCAGTGCCTCGACGCGCATTCCCGCGAGCCGTCCCCACACCTCGAAGGAGCGCGGGTAGGAGTTGATCGCGGCGTTTACCTCCGCCGAGTGGGGGAGCTCGAAGCGCCACAGGTCGACGTCCTCGACGTAGCGCAGGAGGTCCGGCGTCTCCCGCTCGGGCGAGAAGTGAAGCCAGGCGAGGACCGCACCCGAGTGCTGCATGTCGAAGTGCACCCGGTGCCCGCGCCCCGCCAGCGTCTGGGCGAGCTCCGGCTCGGCCCGCCAACGCTCCCGGGCCGACCAGTGGTGGTCGAGGACGGTGAGCCCCGCGGCGCTCTCCGAGAGCGCGCCGAGGGTGTCGCTGCGGGGCATGATGTCGGCGAAGACGAGCTCGGCGCCGCGGTAGGGGGCCGGGTCGATGCGGTCGTCGTGGCCGAGGGAGACGTAGTCTCCGTCTGCACCCCAGACCTGCCAGGCCGACCACGCCGCGCCGAACCCGTCGGGGCAGCCCGCGTGGTAGAAGCAGACCCGTTTCACATCGGCCGTCTCAGTGGAGCGCGACGCGTTTGTGCGAGACGAGGTCGACGAGGATGCGGAGCGCCTCCTCGAGCTGCGGCGTGTTCGCGTCGTCGTCCTCGTCCCCGTCGCCCTGGGCGTCGGCCTCGTCGCTGGACTCGGGCTCGAGCAGGTCGGCGATGCGGACGACCTCGTTGTCGGCGGCTTTCACCCGGAGCTCCTCGATCTCCGCGAAACGCTCGCTGTCGGCGATCCGGCTCGCCGAGCGCTCGCGCAGGTACTCGAAGACGTCCGGGGAGAGCGGTCGGTAGCCGAGGTCGGGGCCGTCCTCGCTCCCCATCTTCGGCACGAAGGGCGCGATCCGGCGAGCCTCGAGGGAGTAGGGCTGGTTGATCTCGCCGAGCTCGTCCGAGGCGGTGAGCGAGGGGAGCTGGATGTCGGTCTGGACCCCGGCGCGTTGGGTCGAAGCGCCGCCCGGTCGGTAGAAGAGATCGGTGGTCAGCTTGAGCGCGCCGAGACCCGGCCGCAGCGGAATCACCGTCTGGACACTGCCCTTGCCGAAGGTGTGGTCGTCGCCCACGACGACGCCGCGGCGATAGTCCTTGATGGCGCCCGCGAGGATCTCGCCCGCCGACGCGGTGACCCGCGAGGTCAACACCACCAGCGGACCGTCGTAGAGGATGCCGTCGTCCGGGTCCCGGTAGACCCGGGCGTGCTGACGCGAGTTCCCCACCGCGACGATCCCCCCCTCGGTGAGAAAGAAGCCCGAGATCTCCACGGCGTAGTCGAGGAGTCCCCCGCCGTTGCGCGACAGGTCGAGGACCAGACCGTCGGCGCCTTCCCGCTGCACCTGCTCGAGCAGACGTTTCATGTCCGTGCTCGCCTGGCGGTGGGTCGGATCCTTGTCCCCGTAGAAGGTCGGCAGCTCGATCACCGCCACCTTGAAGGCCTGGTCTCCCCGTTGGATCTCCTGATACTCGAGCTTCGCGGCGCCCTGCTCGAGGTTGATCTTGTCGCGGACCAGCGCGGCGGTGAAGCGCTCCGAGGTCGCTCCCTGTCGCAACACCGCGATCCACACCGTGCTGCCCTTCTTGCCACGGATCAGCCGCACGACGTCGCGCAGGTCCATATCGACGACGTCGACCAGATCGCCCTCGGTTTGGCCGACGGCGAGGATCCGGTCCTTGGGCTTCAGCCGGCCGTCGAGATCGGCGGCGCCGCCGGGCACGATCTCCTCGACCAGGGTGTAGCCGTCGCGGGAGGAGAGCACCGCGCCGATGCCTTCGAGCTGGAGGCTCATGTGGATGCCGAAGTCTTCGTAGCGGTCGGCCGAGAAGTAGTCGGAGTGCGGGTCGAGCGAATTGGCAAAGGAGCCCAGGAACTGGGCGTAGACGTCCGCCTCGTCGAACTCGAGGGCGCGTTTGCGCATCAGCTCGTAGCGACGCACCAGCTTGGTCTTGGCCTCGCCGAGCTCGGTGCCTCCCGCCACGTAGTTCGCCATCTGGAAGTGGATGAGCTTGCGCCAGAGGTCTTTGCGGGCGGCCTCGTCGGCCGGGAAGCCCCGCTCCTTGGGGTCGATGATCAACACCGCTTCGCGGTCGATCTCGTAGGCTTCGTCGGTCACCGTCGCGCGGACGAAGTCCTGCATGAGCTCGTAGCGGGCGACCACGAGCCGCTGCAACTTGTGGAGCTTGTCGCAACGACCCCTCTCGATGTCGGGGAGCAGCTCGACCAGCGACTTGTGGATCGATTCGGCCTCGCCCGCGAGCAGCAGGGCGCGCGACGAGTCGAGACGTCGCAGATACGACTCGGCGACGCGTTCGCGCAGCTCGGTCGAGAGATCGCGGAACTCGATGTGGTGCTGCAGATAGGTCCGCATGAGGCTCGGGAGCGTCTCGCAACCGAGGGTCATGCCCTCGCGCACCGCGGCGTGGGCGCCGCCGGCTGCGCTGAGCTGGCTGAAGGAGAGCGCCACGGCCAGCAGCGCGGACACAGCGCCCCGACACGCGCGGCGCCGCGCCCGACGGGGGTCCTGGATGGCTCGGGCCACGCGACTCATCTGGGCGAGCATAACGCAGGGGCTCCTCGTGCTCGCCGGTGCCCTACACCTGGGCGTCCGGGTTCCGATACAGAATCGGCAACTTGGAGGCAGGGATGAAGACGCGCCGAGGTGGACGTGGGGGTGGCCGGTGGCCGGGTGGCCGGCTGGTGGTGTGCATCCTGGCGCTCGCCGTGCTGTCCGGGCCAGCGACCTCGTTCGCGGGGGACGCGACCGCCGACGAGGCCGCGCTCCACCGGCTGCGCAGTGCGTTGGCCGTCACCCTGATGCGCATGGGCCAGCGCGACGAGCTCTTCCCAGCGGTGCGACTCGACGCCGCGCGGGTGCTGGCCCTCGAGGCCCGCGCGGAGGCGCGTCGGGTGTGGGTCTCGGTCTACGACCGGCTGCTCGCACTCGACGCGCTCGCCCGCGCCCACGGCGAGTTCTCCGGGGGGGCGCGGGGCTTCGCCCTGCACCACGCCGCGAGCCTCGCCCACTACCGCTATGCCCTCGATTTCATCGAGCGCACCGAGCGCGACCCCGGGCTCGACGCGGTGCTCAACGAGGCCGATCCCGCCCTCGGTCTGCCCGCGGATTCGTACCGCGCGCTCAAGGACGAGATCCTGCACCCCGCCCGCGCCGGAGCCTTCGCGTCGCGACGTCTGGTGGATCGGGTGGCGATCTCGGTGGAGGCCCCCGGCCTCGAAGCCGCCACCCGGAGCGACGCCGACCGCATCTGGGAAATGGGGCGTCGCGACGGTCCACTCCTCACCGCGCGCCACCTGGCCCAGCGCGCCGGCGGGGCCGGGGCCGAGGCCGCCCTGCCGGTGCAGGAGGGTGTGGCGCGGCGCATGGCGGAGATCCGCGTGCGTCGCGTCGGCAGCGCGCTGATCACGGAGCACCAGATCGCGGGCCTCCGCGCCGAGCTCCGACCCGGCGACGTGCTCCTGACCCGCCGCGAGTGGTACGTGTCCAATGTCGGGATCCCGGGCTTCTGGTCGCACACCGCCCTCTACGTCGGGGACGGGGCGGAGCGCGGCGCCTACTTCGACACGCCGGCGGTGCGATCGTGGGTCGTCGCCCAGGGCGAAGCGAGCGGCGACTTCGAGCGCCTGCTCGCCGCGACCCGACCCGAGGCGCACCGGCGCGCGTCGGACTCGGGGCCGCCGCCCGCGCGCGTGCTCGAGGCGATCGCCGAGGGCGTCGCGTTCACCCCCCTCGAGCGCGCCGCCCACGCCGACTCGATCGCGGTCCTGCGCCCGCGGCTCGATCGGGTGACCAAGGCGCGCGCGGTGTGGCGGGCCTTCCACTACGCCGGCCGCCCCTACGACTACCACTTCGACTTTCGCAGCGACCAGGCGTTGGTCTGTTCGGAGCTCGTCTACAAGGCCTACCGCGAGCTCCCGGGCGAGGCGGGTCTCGCGCTTCCGTTGGAGCGCACCCTGGGGCGACCCATGATGACTCCCAACACCCTCGCGCAGATCTTCTCGGAGGAGGGGACCCAGCGCTTCGAGCTGGTGGTCTTCCTCGACGGAGACGAGCGCGCCGGCGTGGCCCGGGAGTCGACCCCCGAAGCCTTCAAGACGAGCTGGTCTCGACCCAAGTGGCATATTCTGCTGCCGGTCGACGAAGCGACGCTGCCGGCGGCCGAGGTCCCGCCGGCGGCCTCGGCGCCCTCGGAGGCCCCGGAGGGGGCAGCCCCCGCGCTGGGGTCTCAACACCTCATGGAGTGATGACGATGAGAGGACCGGGAGGTGCCATGCGCCACATCACGCTTGCACTCGCCTTTGCGCTGGGGCTCTTCACCGCCCAGCCCGCGCTGGCCGACGAGAAGACCTACATCCTCCACACCCCGGGCGTGGTCTGACAGGGCACCGCCGCGAGGGCCCGTGAGGCCCTCCAGACGATGGACGGGGTGACGCGTGTCGAGCCGAGCGCCCGCCGGCACACCGTGAGCATCGACCTCGACGAGTCGAAGAGCGACCTCGACGATGTCTTCGAGGCCCTCGGCGAGGCCGGCTACTCGGTTACCCGCTTCGAGAAAATGGACTAAGCATCTCCCGGAGCCCGGACCTCGCGCAGCCTGCGGGCGCGGGGACACGGGACCATCGGGAGGGAGCGATGCAGACCCTCAAACGGGGGCTCGGCCTGCTGGTGGTCGGTCTCGTCGCGTTCTTTGGCGCGATCATGCTGGCGTCGGAATCCGGCGAGGTCGTGGTGCTCTCGACGACCGACGCCGAGGGGTCGGTCCACGAAACGCGGCTCTGGGTCGTGGAGCACGACGGGGCGTTGTGGCTGCGCGCCGGGGTGCCCAGCTCGGCCTGGCTCCAGCGGCTCCGGGGCCATCCGGAAGTGCGGCTCCAACGCGCTGGGATCGTCCACCGCTACCGCGCCGTGCCGAGCGACGACGCCGGGCTGCGGGCCGCGATCAACGCGAAGATCGCGGAGAAGTACGGGTGGGCCGAGTCGTTGATCGCCGTCACCCGGGACGGATCGGCCTCGGTGCCGGTCCGGCTCCAGACCCTCGACTAGCGCGCGCCCTCGGGCCTTGGGGCGCGAGCGCGGTGCTAGGGTCCCGGGTCTCCCGCGCTGGAGGACCGTCCCGGATGGGCGACCCGATCGTGCTCGACGGCAAGACCCTCGCCAAGGCCACCGAGGCCGAGCTGGCGCAACGCGTGGCGCGGGTGGTGGAGCGCAGCGACGGCGCGTTGCCCGTGCTCGCCACGATCCTGGTCGGCGACGATCCGGCCTCGGCCACCTACGTGAAGATGAAGGGCAACGCCTGCCGCCGCGTGGGGATGGACTCGCGCCGTGTCACGCTGCCCGAGGCCACCTCCACCGAGGAGCTCCTCGCGGCGATCGACGCGCTCAACGACGACCCCGCCGTCCAGGGGATCCTGCTCCAGCACCCCGTTCCCTCCCAGATCGACGAGCGCGTTTGTTTCGATCGCATCGCCCTCGAGAAGGACGTCGACGGCGTCACCGCCCTGGGCTTCGGCCGCATGGCCATGGGCGAGCCCGCGTTCGGGTCGGCGACCCCCGCCGGAATCATGCGTCTCCTCGACCACTACGAGATCCCGATCGAGGGCCGACGCGCGGTGGTCGTGGGCCGCAGCCCGATTCTCGGCAAGCCGATGGCGGCGATGCTCCTCAACCGCAACGCGACGGTGACGGTGTGCCACTCCCGTACCCGCGATCTCCCCGCGGTGGTCGGCGAGGCCGAGATCCTGGTGGGCGCGGTGGGTCGCCCCGAGTTCATCCGCGGCGACTGGGTGCGCGAGGGCGCGGTGGTGATCGACGCCGGCTACCACCCCGCCAAGGTCGGAGACGTCGAGCTCGCCAGCGCGATTCCGCGCTGCTCGGCCTATACGCCGGTGCCTGGTGGGGTCGGGCCGATGACCATCGCCACCCTGATCGCCCAGTCGGTGGAAGCGGCCGAGCGTCGGATCGGGATCGCGTCGTGAGCACAGTCGGCGGGGCAGCGCCGATCCACCCCGCCGCGACGGTGATCCTGTTGCGCGACGCCGAGCCCGGCATCGAGGTGCTCTACCTGCAGCGCAACGCCGACCTCTCCTTTCACGGTGGCGCGTGGGTCTATCCGGGAGGGCGCATCGACCCCGAGGATTTCGAGGACGTCCCCGACGACCTCGACACCGCTGCCCGACGGGCCGCGGCGCGCGAGGCCAAAGAGGAGGCGGGGCTCGACATCGACCCCGTCTCGATGGTGCAGCTCGCCGAATGGACGACCCCCCCGATCCGCCCCAAGCGCTTTCGCACCTGGTTCTTCGCGGCTCGGGCGACCACGCGCGAAGTCGAGATCGACGGCGGTGAGATCCACGGGTTCCGCTGGATGCGCCCCCAGGCCGCCCTCGAGCTCCAGCGCCGAGGTGACATCGCCCTACCCGGGCCCACCTACGTCACCAGCCACTGGCTCGCCGAGTACGGGAACGTCACCCAGGCCCTCGGCGACTTCCGCGGGCGACCGGTCCCGCGCTACCTCCCGCGCACGCGCAAGATCGACGGCGTGAAGGGCGGCCTCGTGTCGATCCTTCCCGAGGACGTCGCCTTCGAGGGGGGCGACCTCGACGCCGCCGGTCCGCGTCACCGCATCTGGATGGTGCCCGGAGACTGGCGTTACGAGCGCTCCTAGGCGGCGCTCCCGTCGTCGGGCTCGCCGGCATGGCGGGCGCGTTCCAGCATCGAGGCTTCGTCGGCGGCGAGGGTACGCGCCGCGAGCAGGAGAAAGGCGGCGGCGGCGAGGTTCGCCATGAGGGCGGCCAGGAGTCCCAGACGCAGGTCGCCGCTGCGGTCGGAGACGAAGCCCACGGTGAAGGGTCCGAGGGCGAGCCCGATCAGCGTCACCGTGAGCACGAAGACCGCGATGGCGCTGCCGCGCATCCGGGGGAGCACCAGGTCCTGCACCGTCGAGCCACCGACGCCGAGCCACGCGGCCCCGGTGGCGGCGACGATCGCGTAGAGCGTGTAGGCCAACGCGATCGAGTCGGTGTAGAGCATCCACAGCCCGGTGGGGACGGGGACGAGGGACGCGATGGTCGCGACGTAGATCCTCCCGCGCGGGTTGCGCGCGCGCCAGAGGTCGGCCAGGACGCCGCCCAGGGTGATGCCGAGAAAGCCGAACACCGCGGTGATCCCACCGAGGGTGAAGCCGAGGTTTCCGATCGCCACGTCGTGGTGACGGATGAAGAAGGGTGCGGCGAAGTAGCCGAGCCCGTAGCCCGAGAAGGCGAGGAAGGCGAGACCCAGCACGACGTTCACCATCGAGGGCGTCCGCAGGATCAGCGCCGCCGCCGGTGGGTCGCGCAGCGCCAGGCCCTGGGCCCAGGAGATCGTCGCGTAGACCCCGATGGCCAACGCAACCCACTGCGCCGGATTGCCGATCGATGCGACCAGCGCCCAGGTGAGGACGGCGAGGCCGAGGGCCGCCCCCAGGTTCACCGCGAAGTGTCGCGGCCCGGCGCCGCGCTGCCGCAGGCTCAGGAGCGTGAGACCGGGCAACACCGCGCAGAGCTCCCGGCCGAACTCGCGAAAGGGGTGGGGATGCGCCGGGGTCGGCATCCCGTCCATCGCTCCGCGCACCGGTTCGCGCAGCGTGCGCACCCAGATCGCCAGGAGGAGGCCCGGGAGCCCCACCACGAAGAAGGCGACCTGCCAACCCGCGAGACCGAAGGGGGCGTCGCCCCCGAGGAAGGCGTGGTTCCAACGCTCGACCACCTGTCCGCCGATGAAGATGCCGAGCCCGGCGCCGATGTAGATGCCGCTCGCGAAGATCGCCACGACCGTCGCGCGTCGCGCCGGCGAGAACGAGTCGGCCAGGAGCGAGTAGGCCGACGGTGCGGCTCCCGCCTCCCCGACCCCGACGCCGATCCGCGCGAGCCCGAGGTGCAGGAAGTTCTGTGCCATGCCCGAGACCGCGGTGGCCGTGCTCCAGAAGGCGAGGGAGCAGGCGATCAGTGTCCGACGCACCCAGACGTCGGCGAGACGGCCGAGGGGAATCCCGAAGAGCGCGTAGAAGATCGCGAAGGCGGTGCCGTAGAGAAAGCCCATCTGGGCGTCGCTCAACCCGAGGTCGCGTTTGATCTCGTCGTTCAGGATCGAGAGGATCTGCCGGTCGATGAAGTTGAAGACGTAGACCAGAACGAGAACGCCGAGCGTGTAGCACGAGTAGCGGAACTCGGCGGCGCTCTGCGCGGGCTTCTCGGGCGGCACGGGGCGGGAGTATACTCCCGGGATGGAAACACTCGCTTCCGGCTACGGCTTGATCGAAGGGCCCCGCGAGGATCGCAACGGTCACCTCTACTTCAGCGACGTGACGAAGGGCGGTGTCTACCGCCGCGCCCCAGACGGCGGCGTCGAGACCGTGGTCCCCAAACGGCGGGGTGTGGGCGGCATCGCGCTCCACCGCGACGGCGGCGTCGTCATCTCGGGCAAGAACATCTGCCACGTGAAGGACGGCGAGACCCGCATCGTCTTCGCGGTCGACGCGGTGCCCGGCTTCAACGACCTCTACACCGACACCGCGGGCTGTGTCTACGTGGGCTCGCTGCGCTCGGACCCCTTCGCCGAAGGCGAGCAGACCCCCGGCGAGCTCTACCGTCTGAGCCCGGGGGGTGGCTCGGAGGAGCTCTACGGCGATGTCGGTCTCACCAACGGCATCGGGTTCTCGCCGGCCGGCGACCTGCTCTACCACTCGGACTCGGCGATTCCCGCCGTCACGGTGGTCGACGTCGGCGCCGATGGGAAGGTCTCGGGAAAACGTATCTTCGCGCCGATCGAACGGGGGATTCCCGACGGTCTCGCCGTCGACGAGGCCGGCGGCGTGTGGGTGGCGATCTACGGCGATAGCGCGGCGCTGCGCTTCGCGCCCGACGGCAGTCTCGCCCAGCGCATCGACGTCCCCGCCGTGTCGGTGACCAGTCTGTGTCTCGGGGGCGCCGACATGCGCGACCTGATCATCGTCACCGCGGACAACACCGAAGCCCCCGAGCGGGAAGGCACGATCTTTCGGACTCGGGTCGACGTGCCGGGGCTGCGCGCTCCGCTGGCGGCGGTCTAGGAGGTCGGAGATGGGTGGACCGCTCACCGGGTTTCGCGTTCTGGAGTTCGTGGGAATCGGGCCGGGTCCCTTCTGCGGGATGATGCTCTCGGACGCCGGCGCCGAGGTGCTGGCGATCGACCGCGCCGGCCGGGTCGGCAAGGAGCCGAGCTTCCCGGTGTCCACGGACGTGATGGCGCGAGGCCGCCGCAACGTCGGGCTCGACCTCAAGAGCGAAGCCGGTCGCGAGGTCGCGCTGCGCCTGATCGAGAGCGCCGACGCGCTGATCGAAGGCTTTCGACCCGGTGTGATGGAGCGACTGGGGCTCGGCCCCGAGGTGTGTCTCGAGCGCAACCCGCGTCTCGTGTACGGCCGCATGACCGGCTGGGGTCAGGAAGGGCCGATCGCCCACTCGGCGGGTCACGACATCAACTACATCGCCCTCGCCGGTGCTCTCCACGCGGTGGGACGTCCGGGCGCGCCGCCCACCCCGCCCCTCAACCTCTTCGGCGATTTCGGCGGCGGTGGCATGCTGTTGGCCTACGGCCTCGTGTGTGCGCTCCTCGAGACGCAGCGCCCGGGCCAGGGCCAGGTCGTCGACGCGGCCATGGTCGACGGCGCCGCGGCCCTGATGGCGATGATCTACGGCGGCCACGCCGCCGGGTGGTGGAAGGACGAGCGGGCGTCGAACTTCATCGACGGGGGCTCCCACTACTACGACAGCTACGAGACCAAGGACGGCAAGTTCATCGCGCTGGGCTCGATCGAACCGCAGTTCTACGCCGAGCTGCTCGAGAAATCCGGGCTCGGCGAAGAGATGAACCTGCCCAAGCAGAACGATCGGGTCCGCTGGCCGGAGATGAAAGAGCGCGTTGCGGCGGTCTTCCGCACCAAGACCCGGGACGAGTGGTGTGCGCTGATGGAGGGAAGCGACGTCTGCTTCGCCCCGGTGCTGAGCCTCGCCGAGGCGCCGAAGCATCCCCACAACCTCGCGCGCAAGACCTTCGTCGAGCTGGAGGGCACGGTGCACCCCGCGCCGGCCCCGCGCTTCAGCCGCACGCCCTCGGAGATCGCGGCGCCCCCGGCGCCCGCGGGTGCCCACACCCGCGACGCCCTCGCGGCGTGGGGGTTCGAGGCCGAGGAACTGGACCGACTGGCGGGCGACGGCACGATCGCGTGATCGGTGCGCGGGCGGCGTGGGCGCGCTCGCGCGCAGCGGCGTCCGCCGGAGTTCGCGCGGGTGTCAGCCGCGTCGGGCCGCGCTCCCGAAGCGTTCGTCGATCCGGTCGCGCCGGTAGTCGAAGATGGCCTCCAGCGCGCGGCGTACCGCGAGCGCGTGGGCGAGACGGCCGATCGGGCCGAGCGGGAGCCGGTAGCGGACCTCGTCCGCCATCTGCACCAGAGCGCCGTCGGCGTGGAAGCGGTGTCGGTGCTCCCAGAGCGCATAGGGGCCGCGTTCCTGGCGATCGACGAATCCGCGGGGGGGATCCCACTGCACGATCTCGGTGCGCCAGCGCAGCGGCACCCCCGCCAGCCGGATCCGGTAGTCGAGACGCAGTCCCTCCCGCATCTCGACCGGGAGCGGCGTCAGGATCGTGAACCCGAGCCACGGCGGGGTGATCGCCGCGAGATTGCCGGCGTCGGAGAAGAACGCGAAGACGCTCTCGAGGGGCGCGTGGAGGGTCTGTCGGCGCTGTAGTCGGTAGTCCAGTGCCCGGGTCCTCGTGTGGGTCACCGCGCGGCGATCGACGCGGCGGCCGAGATCGGCGAGTGTCTGGGAGATGACGATTGCACACGCCGGCAACGGAAGCGCCCTGGCGTCCGAGGTGCCCACGGAGGTCTACGAAGCCGTCCGCTGTGTCGACGCGCCGCGGGTGCACCACGAGGTCGGCACGATCGGCCCCGACGCAGCGCTCTTCGAGGCCGTGAACCACATGTGGTGGCGTCAGCGCGGAGTCGTCGCCGTGACCCGGGACGACGCTCTCGTCGGGTGCCTCTCCGAAGACGACGTGCTTCGGGTCGTCCACGCGTCGCTGCGCGCCCACGGCGAAGACGTGCACGCGAAGGGCGCGAGTCTGTTGCTCTGGGACGACCTCTTCGCCGATCTGCGTGTCGCCGACGCGATGAGCCCGATCGACGACCTCGCGGTCGTCGACGAGCGCGCCTCGTTGCTCGAGGGGGTGCGCGAGACCTTCCAGCAGAAGAGTACGGGGGCGCGGCGTCGCTACATCTTCGTGACCGATACCGAGGGTCGCGCCGTGCGGGTCGTGTCGATGCGCGACATCTGTCGCTACCTGATCGCGGTCTACGACGGAAGCGAAGAGGCCCACGGGCTCGCCGCAGAGGGCACGGCCTCGGTCCGGCGCGCGGTGCGCGAGACCCTCGACCTCTCGGTCGGTGCGATCCGCGCTGGGCGACGTTTTGGCCACGAGCCGGTGTCGGCGTCGATCGAGGATCTCGGCGGCACGATGATCGAGAAGATGTGGACCGGTCAGCGGGGCTACGTGTTGGTGGAGTTCTTCGACGGTGCGCCCCAGGGCATCTGTACGCGACGCGACGTGCTCCGCGCTCTGCGTCGCCCCCACTGCCGCGTCCGCGACCTGGCCGTGTCCCACCTGATGAGCGCGAAGGTCAAGGCGTCGAGCCGCCTCATCACCCTGGGCGGCGTGTTCAAGCTGATGGCGATCGGCGGCTACCGCCACATGCCCCTGCTCGGCCCCGACGGCGGCGTCGAGTGCGTCCTGTCGATGTGGGAAGGCGTTTCGCTGTTCGCAAGCGAAGGGGCGTAGCCCCGGAGCGCGCAGCGTGGGCGGAGCCCACGCGAAGTCCACCCGCTGAGCCGCGTCCCCTCCCATCTCCCGGGCGGAACCCGTAGCCCCGGAGCGCGCAGCGTGGGCGGAGCCCACGCGAAGTCCACCCGCGGAGCCGCGTCCCCTCCCATCTCCCGGGCGGAACCCGTAGCCCCGGAGCGCGCAGCGTGGGCGGAGCCCACGCGCAGTCCGCTCGGACTCAGGCGACACAGAAGTAGTCCACGCCCTCCCGAAACCCCCAGGTGTCGAGCTGCGAGCGGATCTCGGCGCGCGGCGCCGCGCCCGCCACCGACACGAGGAGGGGGCGGCGCGGGAGCTCCGGCAGTGCTTCGGGTCGGAGCACCGGGGCGCCGTGGATGCGTTCGCCCAGCCGTCGCGGGTGGAGCTCGAGGATGACGGAGGGGCCTTTGCCGTGGGCCGCGAGCTGTCGGCGCAACGCCTTGCCCGTCTCGCCATAGCCCCAGAGGTGGTACTCGGGGCTCGCCGCCAGGGGGCCGCGAGCCAGAAAATGCGCGCGGCAGGCGCCGAAGCGTTCCCGCCCGTAGCGGGGATCCCGCCGCCACAGGCGCCCGGACCCCTCGCGCCAGGCCAGTAGACGTCGGGGCACGACGCCCAGCCGCTCGCCGTCTTCGAGCAGTCGCAGCAGCAGGTCGTAGTCTTCGGGCCACCCGCAATCGCGATAGCGGTGCCGCACCAAGGCCTCGCGGCGGAGCATCCACGTCGGGTGAGGCAGGGGACACTCGATGAAGCGCTCGCCGCGGATCTGCTCGGCGCTGCGGATCGCGCGCAACCAGCCCTCGTAGTCTCGTAGCCCGCTTCGCAACGCCGCCCGCGGAAAGAGCCGGACGTGGCAGCCGACGCCCAACCAGCGGGGGCGCGCCGCGAGGGCGTCGGCCTGGAGACGCAATCGACGCGAATGCATCAGGTCGTCGGCGTCCATCCGCGCGACCAGGGGCGCGCGGCAGTGGTCGAGCCCGTCGTTGAGCGACGGGACGATCCCGC
>JANQRO010000436.1 GCA_028284525.1 Myxococcota bacterium
GGTGGTCGACGCGGCGTCGATCGTCGCCCTGATGCGTCACCTGCGCGACGACGACGTGTTGCGCTTCGACTTGCTCTCGGACCTGTGCGCGGTCGACTACCTGGGCGAGACGCCGCGTTTCGAGGTCGTCTACCACCTCTACTCGATCGACCACAACCACCGGGTGCGGGTCAAGGCGCGGGTGCCCGAAGACCCCTGTCAGATCGACTCGGTGGTCGAGCTCTGGCCCGCGGCGAACTGGATGGAACGCGAGGTCTGGGACCTCTACGGGATCCGCTTCCGCAACCACCCCGACCTGCGTCGGATCCTGCTCTACGAGGAGTTCGAGGGCTTTCCGCTGCGCAAGGACTACCCGAAGGAGCGCCGTCAGCCCCTGGTCGGGCCGAGGAACTAGGCGATGGCCCACGAGCCCGGCACCGATGCCCTCGAGCCCGACCTCCACGCCGAGCACCAGGTGCTCAACATGGGTCCCTCGCACCCGGCGACCCACGGCACCGTCAAGTTCCTGATCGAGCTCGACGGCGAGAACATCGTCGACCTCGACATCCAGGTGGGGTACCTGCACCGCGGCTTCGAGAAGGAGTGCGAGAGCGGCACCTGGTACCAGGCGATCCCCTACACCGACCGCCTCAACTACAACTCGGCGATCCTCGCCAACACCGGCTACTGCCTGGCGGTGGAGAAGCTGCTGGAGATCGAGGTCCCCGAGCGCTGTCAGTGGGTGCGGACGATGGCCTGCGAGGTCTCGCGTCTCGCCGACCACCTGACCCGCTGTGGCGCCGCTTGTCTCGAGATGCAGGCGATGACGCCCTTTCTCTACGGGATCGAAGCCCGGGAGATGACCTGGGATCTCCAGGAGATGATGTGTGGCGCCCGGGTGACCACCAACTTCGTGCGCATCGGCGGTGTGAAGCACGATGTACCCGCCGACTTCTCGTCGCGCTGCCGCAAGACGATCGCCCGGGCCCGCGAGCTCCTCGCCGACTTCGACCGCGTGGTCACGAGCAACCGCATCTTCGTCGATCGGCTGCGCGGGACGGGCGTGCTCTCGAAGGAGCTCCTCACCCAGTACGCCGTCACGGGGCCCTTGCTGCGCGCCGCTGGGGTTCCCCTCGACGTGCGCAAGGACGAGCCCTACCTGAAGTACGCCGAGGTCGACTTCGACGTGCCGATCGGCGAGCACGGCGACAACTACGACCGCTATCTGGTGTGTGTCGAAGAGATGCACCAGAGCCTGCGGATCATCGAGCAATGTCTCGAGCGTCTCGACGCGATCGGCCCCGCACCGGTGAACGTCGACGACCCGCGTGTGCGCTGGCCGGCCAAGGACAAAGTCTTCAACAAGATGGAAGAGCTGATCCAGCAGTTCAAATCGGTGACCGAGGGACCGCTGGTGCCCGCTGGCGAGGCCTACACCGCGATCGAGTCGGCCAACGGCGAGCTCGGCTTCTACGTGGTCTCCGACGGCAGCGCGGTCCCCGTGAAGGTGCGCTGCCGGCCGCCGAGCTTCATCAACCTCCAGCCGATGCCCCTGATGCTAAAGGGCTCGCTCCTCGCCGA
The DNA here is from genome assembly GCA_028284525.1 of Myxococcota bacterium. GTDB lineage: Bacteria > Myxococcota_A > UBA9160 > UBA9160 > PR03 > JANQRO01. The sequence continues at coordinate 1,561 of JANQRO010000436.1, forward strand.
CCTGATCCCGACCTTCGACTTCGTCAACATGATCGGCGGCGAGTGTGACCGCTAGTGCGCCCGAGACGCCCCCGGTGACCCGCGAGGAAGTCTGGTCTCGGCTGGGCGCACCCACCGATCAAGAGGGCAGTGTCAACGACCCGCGCACCCACGAAGAGTACGGGGTCCGCTGGAACGAGAAGTGGATCTACCGCTCCGGTGCGGAGGTCGTCCGCGTCGTGCTCTGGCACCGCTACGACCTGCTCGGGGTGTTCCGCATCGCCGCCGACGGGACGGCGAGCTCCGAAGACCTGCCGGATTGAGCCGTCGGTCGAGCGCCCCCGCCTCGGCGGGGCCCGGCCCGCCGCCGCTGCGCCCCTTCGGCCTGGTGATCCATCGCGACGGCCGCTTTCGCCACGAGGGCGAGCCCATCCGCAACGCCAAGCTCCGGGCGCTCTTCACCCGCTCGGTCACCTATCTGCCCGAGGAGGGCAAGTACGTCGTTCGCGCGGGACCCTTCCGCGGCGAGGTCGAGGTCGAGGAGGCGGCGTTCTTCGTTCGCAGCGTCGACCTGGAACGCGGGATGGCGCAGCTCTCCGACGGCAGCGAGGAGCCCCTGGTCGCTTCGAGCCTGGCCTGGTCGACGCTGGATCCAGACGTGTTGTTGTGTCGGGTGAAGCACGACCTCGCAGCCGGCGGGCTGCCGGCGCGTTTCGGTCACAGCGCTCAGGCGGAGCTTCTGCTCGAGGCCGAGGAGCAGGGGGACACGCTGGTCGTTCCGGTCGCCGGCGAGCGGTGGCGACTTCCCGTGCCCTAGCCACACCGGCGGACGCGAGAGCGCCCTCGCGCCGGGCCGACGGACGCTAAAGCGCGCCGGGCCGACGGACGCTAGAGCGCCGCGCGCGCGAGGGCGAAGCCGAGGGAGACCGCGAGGAGACACAGCACCAGGCTCGCGGCGGCGTTCGCCGCGGCCGCAGCCGGTCGCGCCGCTTCGAGGAGGTGGTAGGTCTCGAGTCCGAAGCTCGAGAAGGTGGTAAAGCCACCGAGCACCCCGGCGACCAGGAAGGCGTGGGCCCCCCGCGGCGCGCCGCGCGCGGCGAGCCACGCCGCGACCACGCCGATGGTGAAGCAGCCCAGGACGTTCGCCGTCAGGGTGTGCCACGGGAACCCGGTTCCCGCGCGCGCGGCGATCCACTGCCCCAGCGCGACCCGCCCCACAGAGCCCAGCCCGCCGCCGACGAAGATCCAGACCCAACGCACGGCTGGGCAACGTAGCCGCCCGCGCGGGACGACGCCGGACGGGTGGGCGGGGTCCGGTCGTGTCATCGTCTCCCCGTGGATCCCGCCACTCCCGACGCGCCTCGCCTCCGCTTCGAGCGCCTCGCCGCGACGGGCGTCGACGTGTTCCACACCCTTGCCACCGATCCCCACATTCGACGCTACCTGCTCGACGATGAGACGGTGAGCCGCGAATGGTGCCGCGCCGAGGTCGCGCGCAGCGACGCCCTATTCGAAGCACGGGGCGTCGGGCTGTGGTTGGTGGGCGAGCGAAACGCGCCCGATGAGGATCGGATCGGCTTCGCCGGGTTTCGGGTGTTCGAGGAGATGAGCCCGGAGGTCCAGCTCCTCTACGCCTTCGTCGAGCGCGCTACCGGCCGGGGCTACGCCACCGAGTGTGGGCGCGCGCTGCTCGACGCCGCCACCGGATTCGACGAGATGCTCGCCGCCGTCGACGCGCCGAACCGCGCCTCGGCCCGCGTCCTCGAGAAGCTCGGCTTCACCGCGCTCGGTCGAGAGCCCGGGGTCTCGGGAGACACGCACTGGTTCCGCTGGGCGCGCTCGACGCGGGCGGTCAGGGGTCGCGGGGACCCATGAACGATTCGGGGGGCACCCAGGTGTCCGGGTAGAAGCGGTTGCCCCAGCGACACATCTCCTGGAGCACCGGCAACAGACGCATCCCCTTTTCGGTGGGGACGTACTCGAAGCGGGGAGGGCGCTCGCTGTAGGGCCGGCGTTCCACGAGTTCGGCGTCGGTCATCCGCTCCAGCCGCTCGCTCAACACGTTGGTCGTGATCCCTTCCGGGGAATCGAGAAACTCGGAGAAGCGGCGCTTGCCGTTCACCAGGTCGCGGAGGACGACCAAACTCCAGCGGTCGCCGACCAGGTCGAGGGTGGTGGCGATCGGACAGCCGGAGCGGGGTGATCGGAGCTTCATCGTCGATACCTTAGCAACTTTTAACTTGCAATCTGCAAGTGACTACTCTTATTCTCTCGCTGCGTGTCATTCGCGAGAGGAGGGTTCCATGGCGGGCTTTACGGGCGGGTGTCTCTGCGGGCGCGTGCGCTACGAGTGCAGCGCCGAGCCGCAGATGGTCGTGCATTGCTACTGCGTCGACTGTCGAAAATCGAGCGGAACGGGTCACGGGACCCACCTCATGGTGCCCGCGGAGGCGCTCCAGGTCCGCGGCGAGGTGAGCGTCTACGATCGCGACGCGGATAGCGGCAACACGGTCCGCAGGGTGTTCTGCCCGGTCTGCGGGTCGCCGCTCTACTCCACCAACTCGAGCATGCCCGGACTCGCATTCCCGCGCGCGTCGAACCTGGACGACCCCGACTCGGTGACGCCGGAGATGGCGGTGTACACGAGCCGGGCTCCGCGGTGGGACGCGATCGACCCGGAACTCCCCGCGGTGCCGGGGATGCCCGACCTGCCCGGGTAGTCGGTGGCGGCGGAGGGGTCGATCGACGGGTGCCGGGGCGGGGGGGTGCGCGAATCGCGCACCTGCCGAGCGGTCGAGTGGAGGCCCGGGCCGGAATCGAACCGGCGTAAACGGATTTGCAGTCCGCTGGCTAAGCCATTCACCCACCGGGCCTCGATGGATCGACGATAGCGAAGCCGGAACGGGGCTGGGCTCGGGCGGCTAGGGCTCGTCCAGGTCGGAGCGGAGCGGGTTGGGGTGGCCGAAGAGCCAGCCCTGGCCATAGCGGATCCCGAGGTTGCCCAGGGTGGCGAGCTCTTCGAGGGTGTCGAGTCCTTCGGCGATGATCTCGGAGCCGAGCTGGTTCGCCACCTTCTGCAGGGCGTGGAGGAGCTCCTGCCGGGAGGGGTCTTCGTCGACGCCCCGGACGAAGGCGCGGTCGACCTTGATGAAATCGGGAGCCAACTCCACCACGGCCTCGAGACTCGCGTAGCCGACACCGGTGTCGTCGAGGGCGATGCGAAAGCCGAGCTTGCGGTAGTAGTCGCGAATCTCGCGAAAGATCTCGAAGTTCTCGATCGACTCCTGCTCCGAGATCTCGAGGACGACGTCGTGGGGGGCCAGGCCGCACACCTCGAGGGTCTTGCGCAGCGCCGCCGAGCGGAAATCGGGGTCGTGGATGGCGGTGGGGCGGACGTTCAGGAAGAGGGCCGTGCCCTCCGGCAGCCCCTTCGCGCCCACCAGCCCGCTCCGGCGGCACAGACAGTCGAGGGGGTACAGCAGACCCTCCTCTTCGGCGATCTGGAAGAGCGCCACCGGGGAGTGGAGCGCGTGGTCGCGGGGTCCCCGGGCGAGGGCTTCGTAGCCGAACACCGTGCGGCTCTTGACCTCGACGATCGGCTCGTACACCGAGCGGATCCGCCGCCGCAGCAGGATGTCGACCAGCGACTCGCGCTTGCGGCGCGCTTCGAGGCGCGAGTACAGCTCGCTGTCACCCCGTGCGGCCTCGAGCAGACGCAGCACCTGGGTGCCGGTCCCGATCGTCGGATTGCAGAAGGCCATGGTGATGCCGATCGGTGCGCGCAGCGCCTCGCGCAGGTAGGGATGGGCGATCTGGCGGCCGCGTTTCTCGATCGCCTCGCGCACCTCGATCCGAAAGGCGGGGAGCTCCTGCTGGAAGAACGCGGCGTCGTGGGGCTCCCGGAAGAAGAGCACCGCGACCTCGTCCCGGCCGACCTCCCCCGAGAGCAGCATGTCCCTGGGGCCGAGGCGATTTCCCATCACATGTTCGAGGGTGCGCGTCAGCCGCTCGAAGGCCTGGGCCCATGCCTGGCGGCCGTAGAGTTCTTCGATCCGGCCGAGCGCCCCCGCGTCGACCAGCATCATCCCCACCGAGCCCGAGGTCGCGAAACGATCCGCAATGGCCGGGATCGCCTCGCTGATCGACGCGCTCCCGGGCTCCGGCAACAGGGCCTCCCGGGCATCCTCGCTGGAGTCCATGTAGGGTGATTCGGTCGCTCACAGCGCCGGGTTGAGGGCTCGCTGTCTCGGGCCGGCGCCCGTGGCGAGCGACCCCCGGGTGCAACGCCCGTTCAGACGGCGACCGAGTGCTGGCCCGGCTCCGCCCCGAGCCCCCAGTGGTCGGCATTCGCGTCCGCCCAGGGTTCGCGGAACTCCTCGGGGAGCACGTCTCCCGCCAGGAGCTGGCCCGGCGCGAGATAGTCGTAGAGCTCGCCGAAGTGCCGCACCCGCAGATCGTCGACCCGGCGGAAGATCATGTGGGGGCGCAGCGCGTCTACGGAGTCGAGGCCCATCGCGCCGAGGATGTCGACGAAGCCCCGGATCGTGCCGGCCTGGTATCGGTAGACCCGCTCGGCCTTGTCCGGCACGTCGAGACCGCGCACCAGGGCGCGGCGCTGGGTGGCGACACCCGTCGGACAGTGGTCGGTGTTGCAGCGGAGCGCCTGGATGCAACCCAGGGCGAGCATCATCGCCCGCGCGGAGCTGCAGCAGTCGGCGCCGATGGCGATCGCCCGGGCCATGTGGAAGCCCGTGAAGACCTTCCCCGACGCCACGACGCGGATGCCATCCCGCAACCCGGACCCGACGAGGGCGTTGTGGACGAAGATCCACGCGTCCCGGGCCGGCATCCCAAGCGAGTTCGAGAACTCGAGGGGCGCGGCGCCCGTGCCGCCCTCACCGCCGTCCACCGCGATGAAATCGGGACACAGACCGGTGTCGAGCATCGCTTTGCAGATGCTCAGGAAGTCGCTGCGGCGTCCCACACAGAGCTTGAACCCGACCGGCTTGCCGCCGGCGAGGGCGCGCAGCTCGGCGACGAATTCGACCAGCCCCCGCGGCGAGGAGAAGGCGCTGTGGCTCGGGGGCGAGATGACCGTCTCGCCGACCGGCACCCCGCGGATCTCGGCGATCTCGGGGGTCACCTTGACACCCGGCAGCACGCCGCCGTGGCCGGGCTTCGCGCCCTGGCTCAGCTTGAGCTCGATCATCTTGACCTGCGGGTGAGCGGCCTGGTCGCGGAAACGCTCCGGGTCGAAGCGCCCCGAGGCGTCGCGGCACCCGAAGTACCCCGTGCCGACCTGCCACACGAGATCGGCGCCGCCTTCGAGGTGGTAGCGCGACACCCCGCCTTCCCCGGTGTTCAAGGCAAAGCCGCCTCGGGCGGCGCCCGCCGACAGCGCGCGTACCGCGGCGGAGGAGAGAGCCCCGAAGCTCATCGCCGACACGCCCAGCAACGACGCGGAGTAGGGCTGCCGGCAGGCGCGCCCACCGATCTCGACCCGCGGATCGACGGCGGGGGCCGCGATGGCGGCGCTCGAGTGGCTCGCCCACTCGTAGCCCACGCGGTAGACGTCCCGCTGGGTCCCAAAGGGCCGGGTGTCGAGTTCGCCCTTGGCCCGCTGGTAGACCACGCTGCGCATCTCGCGCTCGATCGGGAACGCGTCGATGTTCGATTCGATGAAATACTGCTGGATCTCGGGGCGCAGGCGTTCGAGCCAGTAGCGGCCGTGTCCGATCACCGGGAAGTTGCGCAGGATGCTGTGTTCGGTCTGTAGGGAGTCGTAGAGACCGACCGCGACCAGGGGCGCGACCAGTCCGAGCAACGCGATCCACACGCCGGGGATCGTCTCGCCGCGCCACGCGATCCACGCGGCGCTTGCGAGTCCCAGCAGCCAGAGTGCCGAGCCGAGCCAGAAGCCTCGGCGAACCATCGCGTCCCTCCCGTGCGGGGCCCGTGTCTGGAATCGAGGGTATTCGATTTTGCGGGGCGTCGGGGACGGCTAGATTCCCCGGGTCCGCGCGCGAACGTGTCGATCGGAGCGCAACGCGCGGCCACCGCGCCCGGATGGCGGAACGGGTAGACGCGGGCGACTTAAAATCGCCTGGCTTCGGCCGTGCAGGTTCGAGTCCTGCTCCGGGCACCGGTGGCGGGCGCGGCGTTGTCGTCAGTGGGTCGGAAGCTGACGCGATACGAGCTCGCGGACTTCGTCGGCTTCGAGCAGGGTCTCGAGGGCGTCGCGGTCGAGCAGGGTCGTGCGCTGGTAGCCGAGCTGTGGCAGCTCGAGCTCGAGCCGGAAGATCTCCCGCGGGTCCGAAAAGATACGGCGGATGCGCAGCTCCGGTTCGGAGCCTTCGGCGATCTCGTTGCGGATCGACTCCACGATGCGTCGGGAGCGACGTTCGCTGCGCAGCTGCGGGTCGTCGTACTCCCACGCGGGAGTCCCGTCGGCACCGCGTCGATTGCGTGTGAACTTGAAGCTGCCCGGAGGTCGCATCGGGCAGCGAGAATACGTCCGCGACAGACGGGCGGCAAGCACTTGACAAGCAGCGCGTTGCCGGTCCCTTCAGCCTACGTCGTCGAGTGACGCGTCGAGCTGCGAGAGCGCCGCGAGCTCCCCGCCGAGGAACTCCACGCCCACTCCGATCCAGGCCTCGCCCTGGTTGCGCGGGTCGAGACGGACCCACGCGACGCGCCCGACGGCTTCGACCTTGCGGCCATTCGGGCCGTCCACCTCGATCAGCACGCGGCGTCCCGTGCGCATCGGGTCGCGGGTGCGAAGCGAGAGCCCGCCCCGTGAGAAGTCGATGCTGGTTTCGTGGGAGGTGCGGAAGAACGAGCGACCCGAAGCCGGGTCGAGCTCGGGGTCGATCGTCGACACCCGCACCGTCGAGCTCATCGGGCGTCGTCGGAAGCGACGGCGGTTGCCCACCTCCTGCTCTCGAGTCTGCGCGTCGCCGGGGTTCGCCACGGTGTTCCCTCCCTGGAACGGGCCCTCCGATCCCACGACGGGTGGACGCGGGCCCGACGCTTTCCCGATCGGCTCCACCCTCTCGCAGCTTGAGCGCAGCCCCGGCGCAGCGCGGCCGCAAGCCTCAAGGGCCACTCGGGGCGCGACGAAGAGGGAGCGGACGGTGACAGGGAGGTGGCGAGGCTGGACCGGGTAGCCGAGACGACGCGGGATCCGCGAGGTCCCCATCCGCCTCCGGGCACGGTGCTCGCGCTCTGGATCGACCTGGCGTGTGTACGCGCCGCCGAAGCCTTGGAATGGCTTCACAGCGGGCGCAAGTCGGGGTTTCTCCGGCTGGCCTACCGCGATCACCGCAAGGCCGTCTACCTCCGCGAGGGCGAGGTGGTGTTCGCGTCCTCCAACCAACGCATCGACCGTCTCGGCCCCTGTCTCGCCCGTCAGGGCGTGCTCTCCCTCGACGAGCTCCACGCCGCCAACCGAGACGTGCGGCCCGACGAACGCTTTGGGAAGACCCTGGTCACGCGCGGCTACCTCGAGCCGCGTCATCTCTGGGACGGGATCCGCGGCCAGCTCGAAGAGATCGTCTGGTCGATCACGGCGTACCGGGACGGGGTGCTCGCGTTCTGGGAAGGCGAGGTGTCGCCCGACAACCTCGTGCGCATCGACTTCGACACCCGCGGGCTGCTCGCTCGCGGTGCGGAGTGGCGTCGGGCCCTCGACGAATGGAGCGAGGGCATTCGCGCGTCGGGCGTGCGCATCCGCGCCGCCGAGGGCGACCCGGCGACCGGGGTCCTGGAGAGCGTGGAGGCCCACGTACTGGACTCGTTGGCGGGAGAGGCGGGATTCGAGGATGTCTGCCGTCGCACTGGGCTCGACCCGCTCACGGTGGCCCGCACGCTACATCTCCTCGAGGACGCGCGTCTCGTCGAGATCGAGCGGCCCGAGGAGGATCCGGAGTCGACCCTTCGGGCGCACCACGTGGCCCGCGCCGAAGAGACCCATCGACGTCTCGTGGCCGCCAACCAGTGCATCGAGGCGATGATGGGGAGCCTCGGTCCCCTGGCTGGCCACCCCGAGCTCGCCTCCCGGGCACGGGCGGCCTTCGAGGACATCGCCGCGCGGTTCCCGGGAGCCGTCGGTCACGTGGCACTGTCCGAAGATCTCCTCCTTCCGGTCGACGACCTCGAGAAGCGACTCCGCGAAGCCGACGCCGACCTGTGGAGCGACGTCCTCGACGCCGTGGGCGCCTTGCTCGAGTACCTCGAGTTCGAGGTCGTGAACCACCCCGGTCTCGACGACCCGGAGACCCTGCTCCGGGCCATCCGTCCGTTTCGGGAGCTCGCGACGCGCTAGCGTGGCGCCATGACGGGACGCGCGACAGGTCGGCGGCGCGAGCCCCGACGCGATCGCGACCGGTTTCTCGTCGGAGTGCGACCGGTGTCCGAAGCGCTGCGCGCCGGCCGCCGCGAACTCCACCGCTTGATCTGGCGGGAACGGGAGGGTGGGCCCCACCCCGCGCTCGCCGGGATTCTCGAGCAGGCAAAGTGGCGCCACGTCCCCGAGGCGGCCCTCGAGGCCAAGGCCTTCGATACGCTCCTCGGAGAGATCGACGCGCCCCACCAGGGCGTCGCCCTCGAGGCGGGTCCCCTCCCGACCTACACCCTCCAGGAACTCCCGCGTGTGTTCGAGAATGCGCGGCTGCTGGTGGGGCTCGACGGGGTCGAAGACCCCCACAACCTCGGCGCCATCGCCCGGGTGGCTGTCGCTGCCGGCGTGGACGGATTGATTGTCCCCAAGCGGCGGAGCGCGCCACTGAGTGCGGCGGCGAGCCGAGCGAGTGCCGGAGCGCTGGAGCATCTGCGCACCGCCACGGTCCCCAACCTTAGGGAGGCCGTCCGCCGGCTCCAAGGGCAGGGGCTCGTTGCCGTCGGAGCCGATCCCAACGGAGAGGCATCCCTCTACGACCCGCTTCCGGGGGAGGTCGACGGTCGCCCACCCCCGCGGGTGCTCATTTTCGGCGGGGAGGGCGCCGGCCTCGGTCGGTCGATGCGCGAATCGCTCGATGTTCGGGTCCGGGTCCCGATGGCGACCACGATCGGGAGCTTGAACGTCTCCACCGCAGCTGCGGTCATCCTCTTCGAGTGGCTGCGCAGAGACCTATCGATGCCCCCAGGGGAATCCAGATGATCGACACGCGCACCAGGGCGCTTCGGGCGGGCCCTCCAGACTCCGATTCTGGAGCGGCGCCGGGCCGCTTCTCTCAATGTTGCCGGGGGGTTCCGGTCGGCTATCATGCTCCGACCGCCGCTGGGCTGGCGTAGCTCAACTGGTAGAGCAGCGGATTTGTAATCCGCAGGTTAAGGGTTCGAGTCCCCTCGCCAGCTCCAAAGGTGGGAGGCGTCACGACAGGTCGGTCATACAGATCCTCGAGGGGACGTCGCTGAAGCGACACCAACTCTCGACAACACACATGCAGCGAGTCTCTCGCTCCCGGTTCCCGGTCTAACGACACGAGAAGCGGGAAGAGCAGCGAGAGGACGCGCTTTCGCTCGCTCCGGAGTCCGAAGCGATCCGGTCGAGCTTCCAACAGTTCGAAGCGCCGCGGCGCTCGAAGATTCGGAGAGGTACCGAAGCGGCCAAACGGAGCAGACTGTAAATCTGCTGGAGTATTCCTTCGGAGGTTCGAATCCTCCCCTCTCCACCACGCTTTGTGCACGCGACGCGGCGATAGCCGCGGCGAGCGCAACGAGCCGAAGGCGAGTGAAGTGCAGATTGGACTCGGATCGTAGTGGCTTCACGGTCGGAGTGAGTCGCAGCGGCGCTCAGAGCGATCGCGATCAGAGCGATCGGGTTGGCATCGGGAGGGTCGACGCAGATTTCGCGGGCGGGAATAGCTCAGCTGGCTAGAGCACGAGCCTTCCAAGCTCGGGGTCGCGGGTTCGAATCCCGTTTCCCGCTCCACGGTTCTCCAACGAAAGGATCAGCGCCCACGTAGCTCAGTCGGTAGAGCGCGTCCTTGGTAAGGACGAGGTCAGCGGTTCAAACCCGCTCGTGGGCTCCACACGCAAGCCGCCGACGATCGACTGAGGCGCAGGCCGGAGAAACAGACGGGGCGACGACCAGCGTCACCCCTAGGCACAACACAAACCGCGAGGAGTGAGAGGCTCGCGGACAGCCGGAAGCAGGAGAAGCATCGATGGCGAAGGAGAAGTTCGAGCGGACGAAGCCCCACGTAAACGTGGGGACGATCGGTCACGTGGACCACGGGAAGACGACGTTGACGGCGGCGATCACGGCGCGTCAGGCGACGAAGGGTCTGGCC
>JANQRO010000444.1 GCA_028284525.1 Myxococcota bacterium
GACCTGCCGGCGTCGCTTTCGCGCCGACCAACTCGAGGGGCTCGCGTGTCCCGAGGCGCCCCGCAAACGCCAGGTCCGCGACTGTGAGCTCACCGAGGCGCGCAGTTTCAACCTGATGCTCAAGACCTCGATCGGCGCCTCCGAGGACGCCTCGTCGGAGGCCTTCCTGCGCGCCGAGACCTGTCAGTCGATCTTTCTCGACTTCAAGCGGGTGCGCGAGAGCGCCCGGCAGAAGCTGCCCTTCGGCATCGCCCAGATCGGGAAGGCGTTCCGCAACGAGATCAACCCGCGCAACTTCACCTTCCGCTCGCGAGAGTTCGAACAAGCGGAGCTCGAGTTCTTCGTCGCCCCCGACGACCGCGAGCGCTGGTTCGAACACTGGCTCGACGAGCGTCTGCGCTTCCACCTCGAGCTGGGCTTCCGCGAAGACCGCGTGCGGATCCGCCCCCACGAGGCCGACGAGCTGGCCCACTACGCGCGCGCGGCCAGCGACGTCGAGTTCCTGTTCCCCTTTGGCTGGCAGGAGATCGAGGGCATCCACGACCGCGGGGACTGGGATCTGCGTCGTCACTCGGAGTTCTCGGGGAAGGACCTCTCCTACACCGATGAGGCGAGCAAGGAGCGCTTCCACCCCTGCGTGATCGAGACCTCGGTGGGGGTCGACCGCACCTGTCTGGCGCTGCTGGTGAACGCCTACGACGAAGAGACCCTCGAGGGAGGCGAGACCCGCACCGTCATGCGCTTCCACCCCGACCTCGCGCCGATCCGCGCGACGGTGCTCCCGCTCTCGAAGAAGCTCGCCGAGCCGGCTCGGCGGATCGCCGCCGACCTGCGCCGCCGCTGGAACGTCTTCTACGACGACGCCGGGAACATCGGCCGCCGCTACCGGCGACAGGACGAGGCGGGGACGCCCTTCTGTGTCACCTACGACTTCGATTCCGAGACCGACCACTGCGTGACGGTCCGCGAGCGCGACGCGATGACCCAGGAGCGGGTCTCCGTCGACCAGCTCCGCTCCTATCTCGAGGAGCGTCTCGAGGGGTCGCGTTGAGCGCGCGCCGACGCGCCAGACAGGTCTACTCGTTCGGTGGCGGACGCGCCGACGGCGACGCCGGAAAAAAGGCGCTGCTCGGCGGCAAGGGCGCCAACCTGGCGGAGATGTCGCGGCTCGGGCTCCCGGTGCCCCCCGGCTTCACGATCACGACCGAGGTGTGTGCGGCGACCAACGCGGCGGGCGGGAGGCTCCCGCGCACCCTCGCGGCCGAGGTGCGCGCCGCGCTGCGCCGCGTGGAGCGGCAGATCGGGATGCGCTTCGGCGACCCCGCGGCACCGCTGCTCGTGTCGGTGCGCTCCGGCGCGCGGGCGTCGATGCCCGGCATGATGGACACGGTCCTGAACCTCGGCCTCAACCACGACACCGTGTCCGGGCTCGCCACCCTGGCCGACGCGCGCTTCGCCTACGACAGCTTCCGCCGCTTCGTCCAGATGTACGCCGACGTCGTACTGGGGGTGTCCGCGGACGCCTTCGAGCACCGGCTCGAGGTGATGAAGGCGCGCCGCGGGGTGACCCTCGACACCGCGCTCGGGGCGGACGACTGGCGCGAGCTCCTGGAGGAGTACCTCCGGATCGTCGAGGAGGAGACCGGTGCCCCCTTCCCGGAGGATCCGGAAGAGCAGCTCTGGGGCGCGGTGCGCGCGGTGTTCCGCTCCTGGGAGAACACCCGGGCGGTCCGCTATCGCAGACTCCACGACATCCCCGACGCCTGGGGCACCGCGGTGAACGTCCAGGCAATGGTGTTCGGCAACATGGGGGCCGACTGTGCCACGGGGGTGGCCTTCACCCGCGATCCCTCCACGGGGGAGAAGATCTTCTACGGCGAGTACCTCGAGAACGCCCAGGGTGAGGACGTCGTGGCGGGCATCCGCACTCCCCAGCCGCTGAACCGCGATTCGCAGCGATCCGCGGGGGAGGCGGCCGCCACCCTCGAGGGGACGATGCCCAAGGCGTACCGCGAGCTCGCGCGGATCCGCCGTGTCCTCGAGCGCCACTACCGCGACATGCAGGACATCGAGTTCACGATCCAGCGCGGGACGCTCTGGATGCTCCAGACGCGGAGCGGCAAGCGCACCGTCCCGGCGGCCGTGAAGATCGCCGTCGACATGGCCCGCGAGCGGCTGATCACCCGACACGAGGCGCTCGAGCGGGTGGACGCCGCCGCCCTCGAGCAGCTTCTGCACCCCGCCCTCGACCCGGATGCGCCGCGCACGGCGATCGCCAAGGGGCTCCCCGCGTCGCCCGGTGCCGCGTGTGGCCGCATCGTATTCTCGGCGGACGAGGCCGAGGCCCGCGCCAAAGCCGGGGACAAGGTCCTCCTCGTGCGGGTGGAAACCTCGCCGGAAGACATCCACGGGATGCACGCCGCGGAGGGGATCCTCACCGCCCGGGGCGGGATGACCTCCCACGCGGCGGTGGTGGCGCGGGGCATGGGCAAGTGCTGTGTCGCCGGCTGTGGCGACCTCCAGATCTCCTACGAGCGCGGCGAGCTCCGGGTCGGCGAGACGCTGCTGCGCGAGGGCGACGAGCTCACCATCGACGGCGGGAGCGGGGAAGTGATCGCGGGGCGCGTGCCCACGGTGACGCCCGAGCTGGGCGCCGAGTTCGGCGAGCTGATGCGTTGGGCCGACCGCGCGCGGCGGCTGTCGGTGCGCACCAACGCGGACACCCCCGCCGACGCCGCGCTCGCCCGCGAATTCGGCGCCGAGGGGATCGGCCTCTGCCGGACCGAGCACATGTTCTTCGACGAGAGCCGCATCCGCGCCGTGCGCGAGATGATCCTGGCCGCCGACCCCGAGACGCGTCGCGCCGCCCTCGACGAGATCCTCCCGATGCAACGGGGCGATTTCGAGGGGATCTTCCGCGCCATGGATGGTCTGCCGGTGACGGTGCGGCTGCTCGACCCGCCGCTCCACGAGTTCTTGCCAGCGGACGACACCGGGGTGCGCGAGCTCGCGGCCCAGCTCGGCGTCGAGGTCGGGGCCGTGCGGGCGCGGGTCGACGCGCTGCGCGAGTTCAACCCGATGCTCGGACACCGCGGCTGCCGGCTGGGGATCAGCTTCCCCGAGATCTACGAGATGCAGGCCCGGGCGATCACCGAGGCGGCGTGCCAGGTGGTGTCCGAAGGCGCCCGGGTGCGTCCGGAGCTGATGATCCCGCTGGTGGCCCACCCCGAGGAGCTGCGCCAGCTCCGTCAGCGGGTGGAGGCGGTCGTGCGGGAGGTGATCGCCGAACGGGGGCACGCGCGCTTGCGGGTGCAGATCGGCACGATGATCGAAGTGCCTCGCGCGGCGCTCACCGCCGACGAGATCGCCCGCCACGCGGACTTCTTCTCGTTCGGGACCAACGACATGACCCAGATGGCGTACGCCCTGTCCCGGGACGACGCCGGCAAGTTCCTCCCGGACTATCTCGACGGCGGCATCCTGGAGGACGACCCCTTTGTCTCGATCGATCAGGCGGGGATCGGGGCGCTGGTCGAGATCGGGACCGAGCGGGGCCGTCGCACCCGGCCCGGCCTCAAGGTCGGGGTGTGCGGCGAGCACGGTGGCGACGCGAAGAGCGTCGTGTTCTTCCACCGCGTGGGGCTCGACTATGTCTCGTGCTCGCCGTTTCGCGTGCCCGTGGCCCGGTTGGCGGCGGCCCAGGCCGCGATCCAGGACGCGGTGACGACGAAGGCGACCCCGCGGCCCCGCTCGGCGGCAAAGACCCCGAAGACGCGGTCGAAGACCAAGGCGAAGACGGCGCGCCGCCAGACCGAGGCGAAGCCGACCCGGCGCAAGGCCACCGCGAAGGCGAAGGGCCGCAACGCCGCGGCGGACACGACGCGGCGCAAGAGCGCGTCTTCGTCGTCGCGCAAGCCGGTGGCCAAAGCGGCGGGGCGCAAGAGCAGGGCGAAATCGGCGAGGCGTAGCCGTTGAGGATGCGTGCCCGGGTGGGGGCCCTCATCGCGGTCACGCTGCTCGCGGCGTGCGCCCGACAGCAGGGCACGGCGCCCGCCCCCGACACCCCGGTGTCCGTCGTGGCCGACGCCGAGGTGGCCGGTTTCTATCGCCGCGCCACGGGCTTCTACCGGCACCTCGAAGGCCGTCGTTTCAACAGCGTCGCCACCTATCGCGACCGCTTCTTCCGCGACTTCTTTCGGGACGAGGTGGAGTTCGCGACCTACTACGCCGGGCTCGCCCGCGACCTCGACGAGATCCACCTCGAGCGCAACCAGCCCCTCTTCACCGAGGTCCAGGAGTTCCTGGTCGACGGTCCGGGGACGGCGCGGGTCCGCGTGCGGATCGGAGGGGGCAACGCCATGCCGCTGCGCTTCTGGAGCGTGTCGCTGTTGCGCGAAGATCGCTGGGAGCGCCACGACGGCCAATGGTGGATCGTGACGGAGTCGGGATGAGCACACGCGGACCCTACGAACGACGGCGGCTACGCCGCGTCGCGGCCAAGCTCGACGTCGCCTACGAGGACCAGACGCGGCAGGTCTTCCTCGGGGCGGCGGACGTCTCCGAAGAGGGCGTGCTGATCGAGGACTCGAATCCGCCCTCCGAAGGCAGCCACGCCCAGCTCGTGATCGCGCTACCCGATTCGCGTCTGTTGCGGCTGCGCGGGGTGGTGGCGCGGGTGCAGGAAGAGCCTTCGGCCTTCGCCTTCCGCTTCGACCCCGAAGACATGGACGAGTCGGATCGCGAAGCGCTGCGCCGCTTCATCGAGAGCGCCCCGAGCTCGAGCTAGGGTGGGTCTCCCGACGCGCGACGCCGCGCGCCGCGCGCCGGGTCTCGGCGCTCCGACCGGGGTCAGGGAACCTGGAGGGAGCGCA
>JANQRO010000333.1 GCA_028284525.1 Myxococcota bacterium
CGTTCGGCGATCTCGGGCCCCAGGCTCGCGATCGGGACGTGTCGGGCCCCGGGGTAGACCAGGTCCGCATGGATCTCGTCGCTCACGATCCACCAGCCCCGCTCGAGCGCCAGGGCGGCCAGGCCCTCGAGCTCGTCCCGAGCGAGGACGCGACCGGTGGGGTTGTGGGGGTTGCAGAGGAGCAGGATGCGGGTGGACGCGGGGGCCGCGCCCAGCCCGTCGAGGTCGAGCTCGAAGCGCGCCCCCGACTCGAGCAGCGGATTCGAAACGAGGCTTCGAGCCGTGTCCTCGACGCAGCGGAGAAAGGGCGGATAGATCGGCGTCTGGATCGCCACCCCGTCGCCGGGGGCCGACAGCGCCTCGACGGCCAGGTACACCCCCTGGACGACGTCGGAGAGCACCTCCACCTGCCCCGGCTCGGGGCTCCAGCCGTAGCGGCGCTCCATCCGCTCGCAGAACGCCTCGGGGATCCCGGTCTGGTGCGCATCGAGGGGGTAGCCGAAATCGTGGACGCGGAGTGCCTCCTCGACCACGGCGCGAATCGGCTCGGCGACCGGCAGGTCGAGCTCGGCGACCCACGCCGGAAGGACCTCGGCGGGATAGCGCTGCCACTTCTCCCCGCGGTGGGCGCGTAGCGCCTCGACCCCGAGGCCTTCGAGATCTGCTCGGTCCACGTCTCCTCCTGCGCCCGCGAACCTTAGCCGAGGAGCACGAGACAGATCCCGAGCGTGACCACCGCGATCCCCGGAATCTGTCGACGCGTCTCCGACTCGCGAAAGATGTAGAGCGAGATCAACACCGACAGCACCGCCTCGATCTGGCCGACCGCCCGGACGTAGGCCACGAGGGCCAGGGAGTAGGCCCAGAACCAGCACAGGCTGCCGCAGAAGCTCGCGAAGCCCACCCCCGCCATCAGACGGGCCTCGCGCGCCACGTGGCGGAACGCGCCGGGCTCGCGCCACGCGATCGCGAGGCTCAACGCGACGACCTCGATCCAGGTCGTGTGGAACACGGTGTGGGCGGCCGCCTCGAAGCGCCCGCTCCCCATCCGCGGGTTCGAGCGGACGAGCTCCACGACGGCCTCCTTCAGCACGAAGCCGGCGAAGGCGAGCAGGACTGCGCAGAGCAACGCCAGCAAGGCCCCGCGGTCGAGACGCAGCCGTTGGCGCCAGGCCGCCCCGGGACCGCTCGGGTTGATCAGGAACACGCCGACCGTCGACACGACGACGCCCACCCAGCCGAGGGCCGAGGGGTACTCGGCAAAGATCGTGATGCCCAGCAGGGCTCCGACGACCACCTCGAGCTTGTGGAGCGCGATCGACTGGGAGAAGGAGGCGCTGCGAAAGGCCTCGATCAGCGCCAGGTTCGCCAGCAGCTGGCTCGCGGCGGTCGCCCCGCACCACAAAAAGAAGGTCCACGAGAGGTCGGGGGCGCCGCGGGTGAGGAGCAGGAATGCGACGAGCGCCCCGGAGAACGGAAGGTTCCACGCGAAGCGCGCCCAGCTCGTGAGCGCGGTGGACACCCGCCCCGAGAGGTGACGCGCGAGGGCGTTGCGCATCACCTGGAAGGTCGCCGCCGTCGCGGCGAGGACGGCCCAGAGCCCGGGGCTGGCGAGCTCCATCTACACGTGGTTGCGGAGCATGAGCTCCGCGGGGTGGGGCTCGAGATAGACCTGGCCCGCGAGGTAGTCGATCCCCTCGCGGCGCACGTGGTGCCGCAACAGGGTGAGCGGCACCACCAGGGGGACGAAGCCCTGGTGGTAGCGATCGATGCACTCGCCGAGCTCGCGACGGTCGCCGTCGGGGAGCCGTTTGCGGAAGTAGCCCTGGATGTGCTGCAACACGTTGGTGTGGCTGCGGCGGGTCGCCGGGCGTGCCAGCGCCGCGCTGAACCCTTTGACGTAGCGCTCGCGGAGCTCGCTGGGACGCATCTGTTTCGCCTGCGCCACCAGCGCGCCCAGCGCGCGCATCCGCGTCTGGTGGTGGGCCATGAGCTGGAGCTTGTGGGCCGCGTGGAAGGCCACGATGCGGCCGCGGCTCGCGCGTCCTCGGAACAGCGAGTGGAGACGGTGGGTCGCGAACACACGTTCCACGAAGCGCTCGCGGAGCGCCGCGTCGTGGAGCCGGCCCTCCTCCTCGACCGGGAGGCCCGGGTCGCGCGCGATGACCGCCTCGGCGAAGATCCCGCGGCCGGCGGCCTCGGGCTGTCCCGCTTCGTTCCAGACCTTGACGCGAAACACCCCACAGCTCGGGGACCGCGCCTTGAAGAGGAATCCGCTGAGCCCCGAGTCGAGCAGACGTCGCGCCTCGGCGGCGGCAAAGCGACGCAACGAGGTCGTGTGATCTCGACCGGTGCGGGTCGCGAACACGCGGGTTTCGTCGCCGCGCCTCTCGAGACGCAGGGTGTCTCGCGGAACGGGCATGCCCGCGCCCACCTCGGGGCAGGTGGGGACCCACTCGACGTAGCGCCCGAGGGCGTCGCAGGCGAAGTCGTTGCGTTTGTGGCCGCCGTCCCAACGCACGGACTCGCCCAGGAGACACGACGAGATCCCCACACGCACCGGCGTGGCGTCGTGCCACGCTGCGGTCGGCGACGTGTCGAACCAGGGATCGGCCACCGATCAACGACCCTTCCACACGGGGGCGCGCTTCTCGAGAAAGGCGCGGGCGCCCTCGGCGGCGTCCTCGCTCGCCCGCAGCGGTCGACCGAGCTCCTCCTGGCGGGCGTAGGCATCGGCGAGGGGGAGGTCGAGGAGCTCGCGCACGCCGCGTCGGGTCTCGCGCACCGCGAGGGGTCCGTTCGCGGCGATCGCGTCCGCGTAGTCGAAGGCGCGATCGAGGAGCGCGGCGGGTTCGGCGATCTCGTTGATCAACCCGATCTCGAGGGCGCGCTGGGCGGTGATCGGCCGACCCGTCAAGAGGAGCTCCTGGGCGTGGACCCAGGGGATCTGTCGCGGGAGCCAGACCGTGGCGTTTCCGGTCGGGTAGAGACCCAGGGCGACCTCGTCGAGTCCGAAGCTGGCCTCGGGAACGGCGACGCGCAGTTCCGCCATCAGCATCATGTCGAAGCCTCCGGCGCGCGCGTGGCCGTTGATCGCGCACACCAGGGGCTTGCCGAGGTCGACCCCGGCGAGCAGCGCCGACGCGACCGAGCGAAGGCCTTCGAAGGTGTCCGGGTCGAGGGTCTCCCCTCGCGCCAGCGCGGCCGCGGCGGGAATCGTCTCGCGCAGGTCCATCCCCGAGCAGAAGACCCGATGCCCCGCCCCGGTGACCACCGCGCAGTGGAGCTCCGGATCGTCGGCGATCTCGCGCCAGGCGGCGGCGAGCGCGGACAGCATCGACGGGTTCAGGGCGTTGGCCCGCTCGGGACGGTCGAGGGTGACGAGGGCGACGCCGGGGTGCTCGGGCGGGCGTTCGAGGTGAACGGGCATGGCGGGCAAGGTGACCCGACCCGAGCTGCCCGCCAAGACATCCGGTTAAAAGTTGACATTGTAAATTTTACGATGTAAACAGATCGCCATGCCCAGAGCCGCGCTTGCCGAACGCGACGTCGAGGCCTTCCGCGCAGAGCTCTGCCGCGCCGCCGAGCGGCGCTTCGCCGATCTGGGCTACGCCGGCGTCACCCTCCGCGGTCTGGCGAGCGATCTCGGCTGCAGCCCGATGACCCCCTACCGCTACTTCGAGAACAAAGAGGCGATCTTCGCGGCGGTCCGCCGTTCGGCCTTCGAGCGCTTCGCGACCTGCCAGGAACGCGCCGTCGCCGCCCACGGCGATCCGATCGAGCGGCTGCGCGCCGGCGGCGAGGCGTACCTGGCCTTTGCCAGCGAGGAGCCCCACGCCTACCGCATCATGTTCGAGCTCGACCAGGACTTCGACCCGAGCGACGAAGGCCTCGTCGAGGCGTCGGGTCGCGCCTGGGCCCCCCTGCGCGAGGGCGTCGCCGGGGCCATCGACGCGGGGCTCCTCGCCGGCGACCCCGACACCGTCGCCCATCTGCTCTGGGCGGGGCTCCACGGCCTCGTCTCGCTGCACCTCGCGGGCAAGCTCCAGCTGGGGCGAGGCCTCGAAGAGTTGATCCCACTGATGATGCAGGCGCTGTTCCGGGGGAATCGTCCCCACGCCGAGGGCGCCGTGGAGGACCCATCGTGAGTACCGATTCCATCTCCCCGTCCCCGACGCTCCCGGACGCCGAGACCCGCAGTCGCTGGCTGCGCGCGGCGTGGCACCCGACGGACCAGGAGACCGACTACGAGGTCACCGAGATCGAGGGTGCGCTGCCCCGCGAGCTCTGCGGCACGCTCTATCGCAACGGCCCGAACCAGCACGTCGCGCCGGAAGCCGGCGTCGACGCCATGCACCTCTTCGACGGCGACGGCATGGTGCACGCGTTTCGCTTCGAGGAAGGCCGCGCCTGGGCGCGCAACCGCTACGTGCGCAACGAGTGTTTTCTCCGGGAAGAGGCCGAAGGCCGCTACCTGTGGAACGGAGTCGGCGCCGCCGCACACCCGCCCGCGGGAGGCATGCGTCAGCAGCACAATACCAACATCGTCCCCCACGCGGGTCGGCTCTTCGCGATGGTCGAGAACGCCCCGCCCTTCGCCATCGATCCCGCCACCCTGGAACCCCAGGGCGCCTGGCCCCTCGACGGACGGATGGTGGGCTTCGCGACGAGCGCACACCCCAAGACCGACGGTCGCAGCGGCGAGATGGTGGTCCACGGCTACCAGCCGCTTCCGCCCTTCGTCCAGCTCTACTCCGTCGACGCGAGCGGTGCGGTGACCCTCGCCGAGGCCATCGAGGCGCCCTACCCGTCGATGATGCACGATCTCGCGATCACCGAGCGCTACGCGATCCTGCCGCTCTGCCCGATCGTGATGGACCCCGGGATCCTCGCCCAGGGAGGGCTCTTCGCCGACGCGATCCGCTGGGAGCCCGAGCGCGGCATGTTCTTCGGGGTGCGAGAGCGCCGACCGGGTGCGGAGACACGCTGGATCGCCGCGCCGCACGCCGCCTTCCTCTTCCACGTTGGCAACGCCTACGAGGACGGCGACAAGCTCGTGGTCGACGCGTGCACCTATCTGGATCCCCAGGGTCTCCTCGAGGACATCCGGACCATCCGCAGCGGCAAGGTGGGTCGGGGCCTCCGGGCCGTCCCCCACCTCTACGAGATCGACCTGTCCCGGGACACCTGCGCGGCGCGACAGCTCGACGACCGAGGGGCGGAGTTTCCTCGTCACGACGACCGGCTGACCGGCTATCGCAACCGCTACGGCTACGCCGTCACCGGGCTCGAAGGGGCCGCGAGCGGACTGCTGCGCTTCGACCGCACCGGTGCGGGCTCCGTCACGCACGCCCTCGGCGTCGGCCAGATGGCGGGTGAGCCGGTGTTCGTGCCGCGTCACGCCGAGGCCGACGAACTCGACGGGTTCGTGCTGAGCGTCGTCTACGACGCCCCGGAAGACCGCAGCGAGCTCCTGGTGCTCGACGCGGCCAACTTCGACCGAGAGCCCCTGGCGCGCCTGCGACTCCGGCACCGGGTCCCGATGGGCTTCCACGGCAACTACGCCGCGGCAGAGTAGCGGCGAAGGCGGGGCCCCGGGGCCGTAGTCGACGGCCTCGGGCGAGCCCCTAGGCCGTGGTCGGCAACCACTCCGCGACGGCGCGCCCGATCTCGTCGGGGGAGTCCTCCTGGAGGAAGTGGTTGCCGGGCACGGTGATCTCGCGCTGGTTGGGCCAGGTGCGACAGAACTCGCGCTGCGCGCCGATCAGGATCGCGCCCGGGTCGGCGTTGACGAAGAGCTTCGGCACCGGGCTCTGCGCGAGCCACTGGGAGTAGGCCTCGGCGATCTCGGTGACGTCGCCCGGCTCGCCGTCGATCGGGATCTGCCGGGGCCAGGTGAGGGTCGGGCGCCGGCTCTCGCCCGCCTCGGCGAAGGGTCGTCGGTAGACGGTCATCTCCTCCTCGCTGAGCTCGCGGATCACGGACCCCGGCAACACGCGCTCCACGAAGACGTTCTTCTCGAGCACCATCGCCTCGCCCGCCGGCGAGCGAAAGCCCTGAAAGACCTGCTTCGCGGCCTCGGGCCAATCGGCCCAGCGGAGCGGCCGCACGATGGCCTCCATGTAGGCGATGCCACGCACCGCGTCGGGATGCCGGTGCGCCCAGTGGAAGCCCAGGGCCGAGCCCCAGTCGTGGATCACCAGCGTGACCCGCTCGCGGTGGAGCCCCAGCGCCTCGAAGAAGGCGTCGAGGTGCGCGCGGTGGTCGACGAAGCGGTAGGCATCCGGGCCGCTCTTCGGGAGCTTGTCCGAGTCACCCATCCCGATGAGGTCGGGGGCGATACAACGCGCGCTCCCGACCACGTGGGGGATGACGTTGCGCCACAGGTACGACGAGGTGGGGTTGCCGTGGAGGAAGACCACCGGGTCGCCCTCCCCTTCGTCGACATAGGCCATCTGACGGCCGAGCACCTCGACACGTCGCTTCTCGTAGCGTTCTTCTGCGGACAGGGGAGCCATCGGTTCTCCGTGGTGGGTGGGAAGATCGGGTCAGAGCAGGTTCATCTGGGTCGGATGCCCGAGCGCGGCGTCGAAGCTCTCGCCGAGCTCGACGAGCACGCTCTCGGCGACCGGCCGCAGCACCCGCTCCACGTAGTGCTTGCGGTCGAGCTCCGCGGGGGGTCCCTGCCCCGGATGGAGGGGCTCGGGCCCGGTCGGCGTGATGACGTAGCGCACCACCGAGCCGGCGCGAGCCCCGAGCTTGCGGGCGGCGACCACATGGGGGGCGTTGGTGGTGTAGCGGTCGAGAGAGGCCTTGCGCACCCGCTTGCGATAGACGAGCTCCTCGTCGCAACGCCCCTCGCGCACCTCCTCGACCACCGCCTGGACGTAGGGCACGACCGGCTCGTCGCGAAAGGCGCGCTCGAGCATCCCGGTCTGGAGGCGCCCGGCGACCGCCGGCCAGTCCCGCCGCACCGCCTCGAGCCCGACGGTGCGAAGACCGCGATCGGTCCAGCCGGCGTAGCGCTTCTTGCTGGCGCCGCGGCCGCCCCGCACCCGGGGCAGAAAGAAGCGGTGGTAGTGGGCGTCGAGTTCGAGGGCCAGGGCGGACGCCACGCCGTACTCGCTGCGAACGCGGTCGGCGATCCCGTGTTCGACCGCCGCGCGCAGGGCCTCCGCGCGTCCGGGGTCGTCGAGGGTCACGAACACCGAGTCGGTGTCGCCGTAGAGAACCCGGACCCCTCGCGCGGCGAAGGCATCCCGCGCCCAGCCGAGGGTCTGTTGGCCAAAGCTCGTGATCGCGTTGGCGATCTCCGGGTTGAAGAAGCGACACGAGGTGGCGCCGAGCACCCCGTAGAGCGAGTTCATCATGATCTTGATCGCCTGGCGCGCGTGGCGGTCACCGCGCGCCGTCGCCTGCTCCCGCGCCGCCATCAGATCGCGGATCAGCGCGGGGAGGAGCGCCGTGTCGGGCGCAAAGCGCGCGCCGTTCGGCGCGACCACGAGTGGCCCGACCTCCCCGCAGTCCGCGCACGCGTGGGCCATCGGATCGAGTCCGAAGGTGCAGATCAGGCTCGGGTAGAGGCTCTTGAAGTCGAAGACCACGACGTCCCGGTGGAAGCCGGCGACGGGCTCGAGGAGCGCGCCGCCGCGCAGGCCGCGGGCCGACGCGCCGCTCGCGACGTTGGGCGCGACGCGTCCCGCGCGGCGCAGGGCCGGGAGATAGAGCCGGTCGAAGGAGGCGATGCTCGCCCCGACGCGGTCGAGGGGCATCCCGCAGAGCTGGCTGCGTTCGACACAGAGGGCGAAGAGACCCTCCCGGTCGAGGATGTCGAGGACCAGCCGGGCGTCCTCGCGGTTGTAGGCGATCAAGGCCTCCGGATCCTCGGCGCGGAGCCGCGAGATCTCGGCTGCTTTGTCCGGCACCTCGGCGTCGAGACGTTTGCCCCGACCCACGACCGCCCGCGCGACGGTGTCGAGGCGGTAGTCCTCGAGACGCAGCGCCTCCCGGGCCAAGGGCAACCCGTCGAGCACGACCCGGCCCGGAATCTCGGCGCGGCGCCCGCCGGGGCCGCGTTCGTCGAGGAGCCGTAGCTCTCCCGGCGTGCGTCCGAGGTCGGTGGGGAGACGGTGGGCCGCGCAACGGGCCGCGAACACACGCAGATCGAAGTCGACCACGTTCCATCCGACGAGGACGTCGGGGTCGAGCTCCCGGATCCGTTCGTGGACGGCGCGCAACAGCGAGATTTCGT
>JANQRO010000473.1 GCA_028284525.1 Myxococcota bacterium
ACGAAGGCGCGGTAGCCCGCTGCTTCGGCTTCGTGGACGATTTCGAATCGCGGGTCACGCTTCAAGACGGCGACCCATTCGGCGCGATCCGAAATCGCGAAATCCACGCCGTGCGTGATGAACGCGTCGGGCAACTCAGCGGCTCCAAACCCACGGAAGTCGATCATCGGACGCTGGGCGTAGTACCCGATGCGTCCACCGATACCGGCCACCGTTTCCGGGGCCGCGCCGGGGGGTTGCGCGGCCAACCATTCTGCAGCGTTTCGCTCCGCCAGTTTGTCGATCCGTCGGGGCTGGATCTGAAACGGGACCGCGAGCATAGCCACAATCAGCAGCGGAGCCGGTGTCGCGAGGCGACGCAGACGCTCCACACGTCCACCGGTGGAGGCCCACAGGGCGGCGAGACCGAGTGCGGCGTAGCCAAAAAGCGGCAGCAACGGCGGCAGGATATGCCGCCGACTTACGTATCCAGCAGTGAGCAAGAGCCACATCAGCAACACGCAGTAGAGCGCCGCGAGCCCGAGCAGCCACACCCCGCGACGGCCACAGCGGCCGCGCAGCGCGACGAGCGCGAGCGCGAAACCCACCAGCACCACCACCCGCGCCGTCGAGCGCGCGGTCGTCCACAAATCCTCGAGCGCCCCGGCGACGCCCGTCCCGGTGCGCGGGCGCAGAGTCCGCAACGCGGGGAGTTCGGGGACCCGCTTCGCTTCGCCGCTCGACGTTGCCCGCCGACCCTCCTCGATCGCCGCCGGGTCGGGGCGCGTCGCCGGCGACGCGGCGACGGCCTTCTTCTGGGTCGCGCGCCACTCCCCCGTCGCGCCGTGGAGCGCCACCGTGTAGGCCCCGACCCCCACGAGCGCGGCAACACCGATTGCGGCGAGCCAACGCAACGCGTGCGCCACGCCCCACTCCGCGCGCCATGCCCACCACGGCGCGAGTGCCGCCGCCCACAGCGCCACACCGACCCCTTCGGGTCGCGTCCAGAACGCCAGCGCCGCCGCCCCTCCCGTGCCCGCGGCGGCGCGTAGCGACCCGCGCTCGAGGGCTCGCCAACCGAGCATCACGGCGAGAAGAAAGAGCGCGAGGTAGAGACCCTCGCTCTGTACGTCGGAGCTGAACTCGACCGCGCGCGGATGGATCGCGGCCAGGAGCGCGCCGAGCCAGTCGTAGGGCGAGCCAAATGCGTCGCGCAAGAGCGCGAAGAGGACCACGATCGCCGCAGAGCCCGCGGTGATCGACACCCAGGCCGCGGCGTCTTCGAGACCGACCCCGAGCCAAGCGACCGCCGCGCTGAGCGCCGCGTACAGGGGGTGATAGGGCTCGGCCAGAGCGGTGGCCCACTGCCCGTCCAGGATCGCCTGGGCCTGGCGCAGGAAACGGGGGCCGTCGTTGAACACGACGGCGGTCTGCTGCCAGGACCACCATCGACTGGCGAGGGCCAGGACCGCGAGCCCAAGTCCGAGGGACGCCGGGGACGGCGGGCCTCCGCGGAGCGCGTCGCCGGGCCGACCCACGAGCGCGCCGCTCAGCGACCCGCGCAGCCCGTCAGCGGCGGGCGGGCCGCAGCGCGCGGTCGAGGGCGGCGCATTCTCCCACGAGACGATCGAGGGCCGCGAAGTCGATCTGGCTGGGGCCATCGCAGGGTGCCTGTTCGGGCTGCGGGTGGCCCTCGACGAAGAGCGCGTCGATGCCGGCCGCGACGGCGGCGCGCGCCAGGGGCGCGACATCCTCCCGGCGCCCCCCGCTGGCGTTCACTCCGGCTCCGGGGCGCTGGGCGGCGTGGGTCGCGTCGAAGCACAGCGGGGCGAACTCGCGCAGGGCCGCGAAGCCTCGAATGTCGACCACCAGATCGTGGTAGCCGAACGCCGCGCCGCGTTCGGTCACCATCACGCCCTGCGCGCCGAAGTGATTGGCCTTCTCCACCGCCAAGCGCATGTCGTCCGGCGCCAGGAACTGCCCTTTCTTGAAGTTCAGCGGGCGCCCCGTCGAGGCGCAGGCCGCCACGAGGTCGGTCTGGCGACACAGGAAGGCGGGGATCTGCAGACAGTCGATCACTTCCGCCGCGGGTTTGGCCTGGGCGGGGTCGTGGACGTCGGTCGTGACCGGCAGCCCGAACTCGCGCTTCACCCGGGCGAGGATCCGCAACCCCTCGTCGAGACCGGGACCGCGGAAGGAATGGATGCTCGATCGGTTGGCCTTGTCGAAGGAGGCCTTGAACACCAGCGGGACGTCGTGGCGCTCGGCGAGGTCGCGGAGGGTCGCGGCGCATTCGAGCGTCGCCCCCTCCTCCTCGATCACGTTGAGACCCGAGATCAGGACGAGGGGCGCGCCCCCTCCGACCTCGATGGATCCGATCCTCATTCCATCCCCCCCGAAATGGTGGCCCGCAGACGCCGCTGGTCCTCGGCGACCGCGTCGCCGAGATCTTCCAACACCTGCGGCCGGGCCGCACATACCCGGCTCCAGTTCGGGATCTGCGGAGCCCCCATGGGGTCTCTAACAAATCCCAGCCCGGCTGCATGGAGTGCGTGGGAAAAGGTCTCCACGGCGAGCTCTTCCTCGTGGCGGTCGAAGAGGAGTCCGTTCAGGAGCGCGTCGGCGTGATAGCTCGCGATCGCGTCCTGGGCCATCCGCACATAGGCCGCCCGGAGCGAGTTCAGGAAGCCGGCGTCGAAGCTCACCCCATAGCTCGCCAGGTTGCGGACCAGGGAGGCCCCGATGTCCCGGGCCATCCGATGGAGCCCGCTCTCCGGGTCCCCCGGCGAGAGCTCCCGGTGCTTGTGGTCGTAGTTCTCGACGAGCTCCACCTGACACACCCGTTTGCGGGTGCAATTGCGAAACACCTCGGCCAGCACCCCCACCTCGAGGCCCCAGTCCCCGGGTACCCGATTGACCCGGGCCAGCTCGGTGGTCATCGAGACCTCGCCGGCCAGCGGGTAGCGGAAGGAGTGCAGGAACTCGAGGAGCGGGAGCTTCCCCAACACCGATTCCAGGGCACCGAGCAGCGGTGCCACGAAGAGCCGCGTGACGCGACCGAACATCCGGTCGACGACCCGCGGGTAGAAGCCCTTGGCGAACTCGAAGTTCAGATGGGGGTGGACGATCGGGAAGCAGAGCCGTGCCAGGAGCTCTCGCGGATAGCCCCGGATGTCGCAGTCGTGGACCGCCACCACCCGGGCCCGGTCGCTGGCCAGCACGACCCCGTAGGCGAGCCAGGTCGCGCGTCCTTTTCCCGGTGGGCCGGCCTCGAGGCCCTCGTTGCGCAGGGTGGAGAGCAGCTCGGTGACGCGGGGGCCGTCGCTCCACACCATCGTGGCCCCGCGGCCGTCGCGGGTCGGAATGCCCTGGAAGGCCCGCCGCACCTCGTCGAAGTCCTCGCGACGACGGGCGCCGTCCACCACCACGACGACCTGATCCAGGTACGAGACCTTGCGCAGCGCGTCGACCAGCCCGGGAAGGGTGCCACCGTGGAGCTCGTCGTAGAGACAGGGGAGCACCAGCGCGATCGGCCGGGAGCTCGCGTGGCGCCCGAGCTCGCGCTCCAGGTGATCGAGGGAGCCATCGCCCGCGGCGCCCCCGAAGCGGTGGAGCGTCGTGATACCGCCACTTTGATAGAAATCCGCCACGAGCCCGGACACTCGCATTGCCTCCGGGCTTCGTCCAGCAGGCGCGCTCAGTCGAGCGCCGTCTCCTGGAGGCCGCGCAGCGCGCCGGGGTCGATCTCGACGAACTCGATCCCGACCTCCTGGGTGAACGCGTCGAGCTCGGTGGCCCAGTTCACCCGTGCCACCGCGACGACGGTCTCGTCCTCGACGTTGAAGGTGACCCGCAGCACCTCGCCCAGGTCCAGCTCGAAGCCGACCACCTCGAAGCAGATCCCGCCGGGCGAGATGTTCTTGCCGTAGGCGAGGCGCTCCGCGGTGGACAGCGGCGCGACCGAGATCACCTGCTCGGTGGGGATGCGCGGGTACTTGCGGCGTTCGGAACCCATCGGGGACCCCTTCTCCAGGTCCCCGGATTCGGCCGCTTGCGGGCGGCGCTTGAGAAAAAACGCTCAGCCGCCGGGCGGGAAGAGCGGAAGCTGCGCGTCCGCCGCTTCGCGCGGCGAAAGACGCGTCGCGGAGAGGCCGAGCAGTCGCAGCCCCCGGTCGCCGATCGGCGCGCGGTCGAGCAGCTCCTCTGCCGCTCGGAGCACGTCGGGCCTTTCGGCCAAGGGGGTGTCTCGCGAGCGGGTGCGCGTGATCTGCTCACCATCTTCGAAACGGACCTTCAAAACCAGGCGCTTGGCAACCAAGCCTTCGAGCGTCAGATGATGGACGAGGCCCTCGGCCAAGCCGCTCAGGACCTCGCTGAGCGCCGCCCGGTCGCGCTCCCCCGCGGGTAGAGTCGTCTCCTGGGAGACGGTGCGGGGGTGGGACGCGGTGCGGATGCGATCGCTCCCCTGCCCCATCGCCGCTGCCCAGATCCCCAGCCCGTGGTTGCCGAAGTTCGTCTCGAGCAGATCGCGGCCCGCCCCGGCGATGTCGCCCGCGGTGCGGAGGCCGAGCGCTCCGAGCCGCTCGGCCGTGTTGGGCCCGACGCCGGGAAGCCGCTGCGCCGGGAGCGGCGCCAGGAAGCTCACGACCTCGGCGGGCTCGACGACACGCACCCCGGATGCGCCGGCCTCCCGCGCCGCGATCTGTGCCACAAAACGCACCGGCGCGACGCCGACTCTCGACTCGAGCCGGAGCTCGCGTTGCAGGTGCGCCCGCACCTGTTGGGCGAGATCCTGCGACGCCTCGGGACGGGCGGTCACCTCGGCGACGGCGGCTCCGAGGCCCTCGGACTCGAGCCGCTCCGAGAGCGTGCGCAAGCTCGCCCGCAACCGTTTCGAGGCTTCGCGGTAACGCGCCATATCCGTGCGCACCGCGCGCGCGCTCGGGCAGCGGGACAGCGCGTCGAGGACGAGCATGCCCTCTTCGACCCCGCGCTGTAGCGCGTCTGGACTCGCGGACTGGACGATGCCGCGTTTGCGAGGGTCGCCTCCGACGATCAGCGGTCGCTCGGCCAAACCCGGGTTGGCAGCGCGCTCGACGGCGGCGTAGAAGCCCGGGACCTCGGCGTAGAGCAGCCGACGGCTCACGGAGCGGGCTCGAGCACCAGCTCTTGGTCGGCTTCCTCCTCGATCAAGGTGAAGTCGGTGGCGAAGACCGCGGAGCGCCCGGCGAGCCAACCGTCGAGGGCGCTGGTGCGCATCGGATCCCGGGGCAGCTCGGAGGCGCCCGGGGCGAAGGCGGTGAGGGCGAGCTGCGGCCAGCTCGCGTCGAGGGCGATTCGGTAGCCCGACACGATGCGGGTCTCGTACGGGGCGGTCAGGTCGTACTCGCCGATCGCGATGGTCCGGCCCGACCCGCCGAAGGGAAAGGGGCCGAGGTCGTCGCCCAGGGGCGAGAGCGCCCGGAAGCGAAGCGGGTGGAGTCGTCCCCAGCGCCAACGAGCCGGGTCGGGACCGAGCCGCACCCGCAGCTCCATCCCGGCGCGGCGGAAGGCGCCGCGGACCGAGGCGGCGAACTCTCTCCGGGTGATCGGCTTCAGGCCCTCGTCGATGCCGGGCGTGAGGAGCGGGTATTCCTCCTCGTAACGGCGCAGCAGGAGATCGACCAATCGTTCCGGGGCGACGTCCCGGACATTCAGGTATCGCTGAAACAATTCTTCCCCAAATGGCTGTTCGAACAGGAGAAGAATCTGATGCTGCAGGCTATGCCAGGCCGCCGCTCCCACATTGTCCGGGCCGTGGGATCCGTCCCAGGCGGCGAGCGCGTCGTAGAGCCGACGCCCTTCGGCCGGCAGGGCGTCGCGGTCGCCTGCGAGCTCCAAGAGCGCCCTGGCGCGCGCGACGGCACCGTCGAGGTGGGTGTCGGCCTGCACCGCGCGGCTCCCGGCCCGGAGCTCCAGGGGGCCCTCCTTCGCCAGGGAGTCGAGGAGCGAGCCGATGCGACGAGCGCGGGTCCCGTCGCGCCACCACCACTCGAGGAGCCAATCGGAGTCGTGGGGAAGTCGTTCGTCAGCGGCGACCAGCGTACCCAGGTGCGGAAGCAGGAGCGTGTAGGGAAGCTCGTCGAAGGGAATCGGTCCGCGCCAGTCCCAGTCGCGCGACCGCCCCTCGACGGGCACCAGATGGCTCGGGAAGAGCGGGTTGCGGCGCGGGACGTAGCCGGCGAGCTGGCGACCCCCCTCCCCTGCGACATCGGCGAACAGAAACACCAGCACCGGCTCGTGGTGGTCGCGGAGCGCCTCGCGAAAGGTCGCGGCGTCCGGGGCGGCGGCGGCGCGAAGCAGCGCCGCGACCCCGTTGCCGGGCAGCCGGCCAGGCCAGGCGACGGCCAGGGGCTGCCGGCGCCCCGCGAACAGACGATGCACCAGGGGCCCGTGACGGGTTTCCCGCACCACGACATCGATCTCCTCGCCACCCCGCACCGCGATCGCTTCGCTGCGCGTCTCGAGGGAACGCAGCCGCGACCCGACCCAGTACGACTCCGGCCGGCTGGAATCGAGGGTCTCCTTGAACAGGTCGACGACCGCCACCCGTGGCTCGGTGACCGTCCAGGCGACGTGGCCATTGTGCCCGGACCACACCACCGGAACGCCGGGCAGCGTCGCGCCGGCGAGCTCGCGCCCCCCGCCACTCCAGTGCGCTTCGTAGAGCGCGCCCGGGGCGGTGGCCTCGAGGTGGAGATCGCCCGAGAGGATGGCGCCGCCGGTCTCGGTCTGGGAGCCGTGGACCAGCCAGGCACTGCTTCCCACCCCCCGGCCGAAGAGCCCGAGCTGGCGTTGGATCGGCCGATCGCTCGAGGATGGCGCCGCTTCCCTCGCCCCCGCTTCGCCGGCGGGCCGGGCGCGGGGCGCGGGCGGCAGGCGGGACGCGCGCGTGCTGCGCCGCCGCGTCGGCGCGAGGGGGTCGAGGCTCCCAGCGGCGTCGGGGGGGACGAAGGGATGGGCGCCGCGGCCCCCCAGACGCTCGATCAGGTCCCACAGGACCAGGGTCGAGTCGAGCGTGCCGTTGAGGCCCCAGGCCCAGTGTTTCACCACTGCCAGACTGTCCCCGGGTGTCCAGTCCTCGAGGGGAAGCTCCCGGAGTGCGCCCGGGACGTGGGCGTCGCCTCGGCGCAGCCGCGCGAGCCGCGCGTTGACGCCGGCGGCGTAGGCCTCGAGGAGCGCGCGGGTCTCGTGGTCGAGGCGCTCCGCCTCGGCGTCTCCGAGCTTGCCGAACCCCAGGGTCCGCGCGCGCCGATCCGCGGGCAGCCCGCGCTCCCCGACCCACTCGGCCAGGCGACCCCGGGCGCCGCGTCGCATGAACTCCATCTGCGCCAGGCGATCCTGGGCGTGGGCGAATCCCAGCCCGAACAGCGCGTCCTCGAAGCTCTGTCCCCGGATGTGGGGGGTTCCGCGCGCGTCCCGCTGGATCGCGGTCGGCGCAGAGGTCCCGGCGACCCGCAACAACCCCTGACGCAGCGGCAGCGCCCGCTCGATCTCGCGAGTCTCGAGGCGGTGCCAGACGCCCCACGCGAGGAGGCCCACCACGAGCGCACCGACCGCGACGACTCCGCGCCAGGTCATCCTCGCGTGGCCTCCTCGTCGCCTTCGAACACCACACAGGCCACCGCCCAGGCTCCGCTCGCCGAGAGGGCGACGTGGAGCCGCTGCCCACCGATCTCCCGCGCCCGCTCCGCGGCACGCCCGTGAAGACACAGGCGATGGGAGCGACCGGGCCCCGGCAGGACTTCGATGTCACGGAAGCGGATGCCGCGACGCCATCCGGTCCCGAGGGCCTTCATCGCCGCCTCCTTGGCCGCGAAGCGGGTGGCGAAGCGGGTCGCGGGCTCGGCGGCCCGGCGACAGGCCTCGATCTCGCCGGGCGCGAAGGTCCGGCGCTCGAAGCGGCGACCAAAGCGGGCCCGAGCGCGCGCGATGCGCGCCACCTCGATGAGATCCACCCCAGACCCGACAACCATCCGCACCCCCGGAGGATCGGTAAACGCAGGGGGTAACCGTACCGTCCCGGCCGAACTTCGCGACGGGCCCCTGTGCGTTACTCTGCGGCGCCTCAGAACCACCAACAAGGACACGGCAGACGATGGCGACGCGGGTAGCAATCAACGGGTTTGGGCGGATCGGTCGCCTGGTCTTCCGGGCGGCGCAGGGCGGCAACCTCCAGGTCGTCGGAATCAACGACCTGACCGACGCCGCGACCCTGGCGCACCTCCTCAAGTGGGACTCGGTCCACGGCCGCTTCGACGGCGACGTCGCCGCGGACGGCGATGCCATCGTGGTAAACGGTGTCCGCATCCCGGTCACCGCCGAGCGCGACCCGGCGAGGCTCCCCTGGAAGGCCGCGCAGGTCGAGATCGCGATCGAGTCGACCGGCATCTTCGCCGACCGCGAAGGCGCCTCGAAACACCTCGAGGCTGGCGCCGACCGCGTGCTGATCACCGCCCCGGCCAAGGACCCCGATGTCACCGTGGTCCTCGGGGTGAACAGCGACAGCTACGACCCGGCCCAACACCGGATCGTGTCCAACGCGTCCTGCACGACAAACTGTCTGGGTCCCGTCGCGAAGGTCCTCCACGACCGGTATGGGATCGAGGCGGGGTGGATGACGACGATCCACGCCTACACGAACGACCAGCGGATCCTCGACTTCCCCCACAGCGACCTACGCCGGGCGCGCGCCGCGGCGGTCTCGATGATTCCCACCAGCACCGGGGCGGCGCGGGCGATCGGCCTCGTGATGCCCGACCTCCAGGGCAAGCTCGACGGCTTCGCGATGCGCGTGCCGACGGCCGATGTCTCCGTGGTGGACCTCGCCGTCCAGCTCGGCGCCGATGCCGATGCCGATGCGATCAATCAGGCGATGCGCGACGCCGCAGACGGACCGATGAAGGGCGTCCTCGAGGTGTGTGACGAGCCCCTCGTGTCGAACGATTTCAAGGGCAACCCGCACTCGTCGATCCTCGACTCCGCGTACACCAAGGTGATGAACGGCCGCTTCGCCAAGGTGATGTCGTGGTACGACAACGAGTGGGGATACTCGAACCGCGTCGTCGACCTGGCCGAACGCATGGCGGGCGGCGGGTGATCCCGAGCCTCGACGGCCTGCTCGCCGACGGTGTCTCGGGGCAGACGGTGCTCGTCCGGGCGGACCTCAACGTCCCGCTCCGCGACGGCGCCGTGGCCGACGATTCGCGCGTGCGCGCCTCGCTGCCGACCTTGCGTCGCCTGCTCGACGCCGAGGCGCGAATCGCCCTCTGCTCCCACCTCGGGCGGCCCAAGGGCAAGGCCAACCCGACGCTCTCCCTGCGCGCCGTCGCTCCGCTCCTGGGCGATGCCCTCGGCGTCCCGGTGCACTTCGCCGAGGACTGCATCGGAGAGCGCGCCCAGCGCGTCCTCGAGAGCGCCCGGGCCGGCGAGGTCGTGCTCCTCGAGAACCTGCGCTTTCACGCCGGCGAGACCGACAACGACGCCGCCTTCGCGGACGCCTTGGCCTCGCTGGCCGACGTCTACGTGAACGACGCCTTTGGCAGCGCGCACCGCGCCCACGCGTCGACGGCCGGGGTCGCGACCCGGATCCGACGCAAGGCGGCGGGCGACCTGCTGCTCGCCGAGCTGCAGCACCTCCAGCGCATCGTCGAGCCCGAGCCGCCCTTTCTGTGTCTGCTCGGTGGGGCCAAGGTCTCCGACAAGCTCGGCGTCCTCGAGGTGATGATCGAGCGGGCCGACGCCGTCGCCGTCGGGGGGGCGATGGCGTACACGTTCTTGCGGGCGCAGGGCGTCGCCGTGGGCAAGTCGCTGGTCGAGGAGGAGCGTCTGGACGACGCCCGTCGCATCCTCGGGAAGGCGGCTTCGGTGGGACACCAGCTTCTCCTGCCCGTCGATCACGTCACCGTCGAGCGCATCGACGCCGAGGCCGAGCGCCGCATCGGGCCGACGATCGAAGCGGGCTGGCTCGGGGTCGACATCGGTCCGGAGAGCGCCAAACGCTTTGGCGACGAAGCCGCCCGCGCGCGCACCATCTTCTGGAACGGACCGATGGGGATTTTCGAGATCGCTCCGTTCGCGAACGGCACCGAGACGGTGGCGCGCGCCGTGGCTGCCTCGGCTGCCTACAGCGTCGTCGGGGGCGGCGACTCGCTCGCCGCGGTGAACCGCACCGGCGTCGGGGACGAGATCGATCACCTCTCGACCGGCGGCGGCGCCTCCCTCGAGTTCGTCGAGGGTCGCGAGCTCCCCGGCGTGGCCGCGTTGGAGGCCTAGCGTGCGGCGCTTCGTGATCG
>JANQRO010000493.1 GCA_028284525.1 Myxococcota bacterium
CCTCGATCAGATCGGCGGCGCGACGCGCGGCGCCGCTCCGCGCGTCGACCGCCCGTTGGGCTGCGACCCCACGCGCCGCCGTGGCCTCTGGGTCCTCGAAGGCCTCGACCACCGCGGCGCGCAGCCCGGCGGCGTCGCGCACCACCGTCGCGGCCCCCTCGCGGCGCAGATGACGCGCGGCGTCGGCCACGTTGGCGGTATGTGGACCGAAGAGCACCGCCCGACCGGCGAACGCGGGCTCGAGCACGTTGTGGCCCCCGATCGGCGCGAGAGTGCCCCCGACGAAGACGAAAGCCGCCGCCGGCAACAGGGGCTGCACCTCGCCGAGGGTGTCGACGAGGAGGACGCTTCCCGGGGCGAAACGCGGGGGATCGGGTCCCGGGGGGATCGCGGTCCGCAACGTATACGCGATGTCGCGGTTCTCGAGACGGTGGCGCAGCTCGGCGACCCGGTGCAGATGCCGCGGCGCCAGGATCATCCGTCGCCCGGGGTGACGCGAACGGGCGGCGAGAAAGGCATCGAGCACCGCCTCCTCCTCGTCGGGGTGGGTGCTCACCGCGGCCCAGGGCGCGTGCTCCCCGACGAAGGCCGCGAGCTCCGGCGCCAGGGGCGGCACCTCGGGCGGCGGGTCGAACTTGAGGTCACCGGTGGTGTGGACGCGGGCCGGGTCGATGCCGAGGGAAATGAAGCGTTCCGCATCCGCCTCGCTGCGGGCGCCGATCGCGACGAGACGCGACCAGGTGTTCCGGAGCAGCGGACCCAGCCGCTGGTAGCGCGGCAGGCTGCGACTCGAGAGCCGCGCCGAGACCACGAGCACCGGCACCGCCCGGCGGGCGGCGGCCGCGATCCAACAGGGCCAGAGCTCGGTCTCCACGAGCACCAGGGCGCGGGGCTGCGCCTGGTCCATCGCGCGACCGACACACCACGGATGGTCGAGGGGTGCCAGGCGCGAGCACAAGGTCGGACGCAGGTGGGTCAGAACGTCGAAGCCGGAGGGGGTCGTCGCCGAGGCCGAGACCGGGATGCCGCGGTCCTCGAGGCCGTGGAAGAGACGCGTGGCCGCGAGGACCTCGCCCACGCTGGCCGCGTGGACCCAGACGCTCCCGGGCGCCCA
Organism: Myxococcota bacterium; assembly: GCA_028284525.1. Lineage (GTDB taxonomy): Bacteria > Myxococcota_A > UBA9160 > UBA9160 > PR03 > JANQRO01. The sequence goes on from JANQRO010000493.1 coordinate 1,115, forward strand.
GGGGCCAGCGAGCCCCAGGCGCTGGGTCAGGCCGCGACGCCACGGGGGGCGCAGCAACGCCGTCGCCCCGACGACCGGGAGACCCACCAACCCCGCGAGCGCGGCGCCGCTATGCCGGAGCCACGGACCCACGGGTCATCGTCTCCGCGATCTCGGCGGCGCGCGCGGCGGCCCCGCCGGTGCCCAGGCGTCGCGCGACGGCCCGCAGCCGCGAGAGCTGGAGCTCGCGGGCCGGTCCCGCGAGGAGCTCTTCGACGGCGGCGGCGATCGAAGCGGGCCGGGCTTCGCGCTGGAGAAACTCGGGCACCACGGGCAGACCCGCGATCAGGTTGGGCATCGTGAAGGACGGGACGCGGATCAGCCGGCGCATGAGCGCCGCCGTCACCGGGTGTGCCCGGCCCACCGAGACCAGGGGGCGCTCGAGAAGGGTCACCTCGACGGTCCCCGCCCCAGGCTTGGCCACGACCACGTCGGCGGCGCGGATCGCGACGGGTGTCTGGCCCTCGACGGGCTGGAGCGGAAATCCGGAGGGGAGTCCCGCGGCGGCGACCTGGTCTTCGAGCCAAGCGCGGTCGAGGGTGGGGGCCACCGCCAGCAGGACGCGAAGCTCGGGATGACGCGCCACGAGTGCACGCGCCGCCTGCAGTTGGATCCCGAGTCCGGTGGCGATCTCGTTGCGCCGGCTCCCGGGCAGCAGCGTCACGCAGGGCGCTTCGGAGTCGAGTCCGAGCGCCCGGCGCGCCCCGGCCCGGTCGAGGGTGTCGCGCACGGCGCGCATGCGGTCGACGAGCGGATGGCCGACGAAGTCGACGGGCAACCCGGTGCCGCGGTAGATGTCGCGTTCGAAGGGAAAGATCACGGCCAGCCGGTCGACGCGCCGCGCCAGCGCGCGAACCCGTCGGGTGCGCCAGGCCCAGACCTGGGGGCTGATGTAGTAGAGCAGCGGCACACCGGCGCGACGCAGCGGCTGCAGACGTCGCGCGAGGGGCAGGTTGATCTCCGGGCTATCGACGAGCACCACGAGGTCGGGGCGCGTGTCGCCGGCGCGCCGGACGATGCGGCGCAGCGCGCGTGTGGCGACCCGCAACGCGCCGAGCGCCTCGACCAGGCCGCCGATCGCGAGATCGCGTTGGTCGACGACGAGTTCGGCGCCCGCGCCCGCCAGCGCGCGCCCCCCCAGCCCAAAGACCTCGACCGCTCCCACCCGCTCGCGCAACGCCTCCACCAGTTCCGCGCTGTGGGTGTCGCCCGAGGCGTCACCGGCGGAGAGCAGCACACGCATCAGCGCAGCTCGTCGATGGGGGGCAGGGTGTCGATCACGCGCAACGCCGAACGCAGGGCCCGGTGTGCGGCGTCGGTCGACGCGAAGTCGATCTGGGGGGCGGCCGCGATCGCCGCGAAGAAGGCTCGGGTCTGGGAGACCAACGCGTCGTCGGGGTCGAATCGCAGGGGCTCGGTGTCGATCTGGATCGAGCCGTCGGGGGCGCGGCGTCGGCGCAGGATCAGCGCCGCCTGCTCGAGGA
>JANQRO010000501.1 GCA_028284525.1 Myxococcota bacterium
GCCCACCGCGTCGAAATTGCCCAGCGGGATCACGTGCGACAGCAGCCACCCCACGTAGAAGACCCCGAAGAAGGTGCCCGAGATGCTGGCCAGCGCCTCGCTGATCCCCTCCTTGCCCACCTCCGCCACCATCACGCCGAGTAGCGCGGCCGTCATCGCCAGGGTCGCGTGGTACTCGTTGCCGAAGTGGGCGATCACCGGGAGCGCCACCCCCGCCGCCAGACCGAAGAGCCGGTGGGGGCGCGCCCCCTTGGCCTCGATCAGGTGGTAGAGCTCTTGCATCCCGAGGTAGACGAGCACCATCACTGCCCCGAGCAGCCAGAAGCCTCCCTGGGCGATCAACCAGAGGACGAGGGGGATGCCGATCGCCGCGGTCAGCAGCCGCAACGCGATCTCGCTCCAGCCGCGGTCGTCCCCGCTCGCCGCCGTCTGCCTGGAAGGCGCGGACGCCGTCGCATCGGGAGTCGGGGGGTGCTCGGTCACGGCCGATCGCCGCCGTGCGTGGATCCGCGACCGGTGTGGCCAAAGCCCCGGTCTCCGCGGGCGGTGACGTCGAGGGCGCGGGTCTCGGCCCACTCCACCCGGGCCACCGGGGCCACGACGAGCTGGGCGATACGGTCGCCGCGCTTCAGCTCGACGGGGTGGTCGCCCGCGTTCCACAGGAGCACCAGGAGCTCGCCCCGGTAGTCGGCGTCGATCGTCCCCGGCGCGTTGGGGAGCATCAGGCCTTCTCGGAAGGCCAGCCCGCTGCGGGGTCGTACCTGGCCCTCGTAGCCGGGCGGCAGCGCAACGGCGACCCCGGTGGGCACGCGGACGCGCTCGCCGACCGCGATCACCAGGGTGTCTTCGACCGCGGCCAGCAGGTCGAGACCCGCGGCACCGGAGGTTGCGTAGGCCGGAAGCGGCAGCCCATCTCCGTGGGGGAGTCGCGCGAGGGGGACCCGCACGACATCGTTGCGAGGGCCGCCGGCCGTCACGACGCGACCGGCTCCTGCTGCCTACTCCGTGAGCTCAGCGAGCGCCTCCTTGCGCGAGAGCCGGATGCGGCCGCTCGGATCGATGTCGATGCACTTCGCCACCACTTCGTCGCCCTCCTCGACGACGTCGGTGATGCGCTCCACCCGGCCCTCGGCCATGTGGCTGATGTGAATCATGCCATCGGTGCCCGGAAAGATCTCGACGAAGGCCCCGAAATCGGTGATCCGCTTCACCTTGCCGTAGTAGATGCGGCCCACCTCGGCCTCCTGGGTGAGCTCCTCGATCATCTGCCGCGCCTTCTCGAGGTTCTCGAGATTCGGCGAGAAGACCTGCACCTGGCCGGAGTCTTCGATGTCCACCTTGACCCCGGTGGTCTCCTGGATGGCGCGGATCACCCGGCCGCCAGGCCCGATCACGTCGCGGATGCGGTCGGGCTTGATCCAGAAGGCCTCGAGCCGCGGCGCGAAATCCGACAGATCGGTGCGCGGCCCGAAGGCGCCCCCCAGCTCGGCCTTGGTCTCGGCCTCCATCCGGTCGAGGATGTGGAGCCGGCCCTCTTTGGCCTGCTCGAGGGCGCTCTCGAGCACCTTCCAGTCGACGCTGCGGATCTTGATGTCCATCTGGAGGGCGGTGATGCCGCTCCGGGTGCCGGCCACCTTGAAATCCATGTCGCCCAGGTGGTCCTCGTCGCCGAGGATGTCGGAGAGGACGGCGATGTCGTCGCCGTCTTCGATGAGACCCATCGCGATCCCGGCGACGGGGGCGCGGATCGGCACCCCGGCGTCCATCAACGCCAGCGATGACCCGCACACCGTCGCCATCGACGACGAGCCGTTCGATTCGAGGGTCTCGGAGACGACCCGCACGGTGTACGGGAAGTTCTCGAGGTCCGGGAGCACGGCCGAGATGGCCCGCTCGGCGAGCGTGCCGTGGCCCACCTCCCGACGTCCCGGTCCGCGCAGGAAGCGCGCCTCGCCCACCGAGAAGGGCGGGAAGTTGTAGTGGAGCAGGAAGTTCTTGCTGTATCGCTCCGTCAGCGCGTCGATCGTCTGGGCGTCGGCGGCGCTCCCGAGGGTCGCCGACACCATCGCCTGGGTCTCGCCACGGGTGAAGAGGGCGACCCCGTGCACCCGCGGAAAGGGGCGCACCTCGCAGGCGATCGGACGCACATCGCGCAGCCCGCGGCCGTCGATGCGGACGCTCTCCTTCAGGATGCGCTCGCGCATCAGCTTCGAACGCAGGTCGTGGGTGGCACCCTTCGCCTGTCCGGTGAGCTGGCCGAGCTCGGCGCGGCGCCCCTCGATGTCGGCCAGGCTCGCGAAGGACACCTTCTCGTCGCGGAAGGGCGCCACCAGGCTCTCCACCGCCTCCTTGTCGAGGGCGTCGAGGGCCGCGTAGCGCGCCTTCTTCTCGGGGATCTGGACCGCCTCGCGCATCCGCTCGCCGACCAGCGCCTCGACCTTCGCCGCCACCTCGCTCGCGTCCGCGGGCGGGGCGATGTCGCGCTTCGGCTTGCCGGCCTGCTCGCGGAGCGCCTCCTGGGGTGGAAGCTGGAGCTTCAGCTGGTCGTGGGCGTAGCGGAGGGCCTCGAGCATCTCGGCCTCGCCGATCTCGTTGCCCCCGCCCTCGACCATCACCAAGGCGTCGGCGTTGCCCGCCACGATGAGCTCGAGGTCGCTTTCGTCGCGCTGGGTCTTGGTCGGGTTGGTGACGAGCGACCCCTCGACCCGTCCGACCCGTACCGCGGCGATCGGGCCGATGAAGGGAAGGTCCGAGATGTGGAGCGCTGCCGAGGCGCCGATGAAGGCCGGGATGTCGGGCGCGTTCTCACCATCCGCCGAGAGCACGGTGGCGATCACCTGGGTCTCGTCGCGGTAGCCGTCGGCGAAGAGGGGCCGGATCGACCGGTCGATGAAGCGCGAGACGAGCACCTCGCGGTCGGAGAGCCGGCCCTCGCGCTTGAAGAAGCCGCCGGGGATCTTGCCCGCCGCCGCGGTCTTCTCGACGAAGTCGACGGTGAGGGGAAAGAAGTCGATGCCCTCGCGGGCCTTCGCCGAGGCGGCGGTGACCAGCACGGTGGTCTCGCCGTAGCTCACGACGACGGCGCCGGCAGCCTGTTTGGCGAGGCGGCCGGTCTCGAGGGTCATCGTCTGCCCCCCGATCTCGAAGTTTACGGTGCTGGATTCGAACCAATAGGAAGGAGACATGATCATCCTCTGCTCCCCGGGCGGGCGGCGTGGAATGGAGCCGCAAGCGCCGCGGGGCCGCGTGTGGGTGGAGGTGGACGGGGGGCGGAACGAGAGGGCGCTCCGCGGAGCGCCCGGGTGGCGTTCGCGCCGCAGCGCGCCGCGCGCACTGTCAGCGCCGAAGGCCGAGGCGCTGGATCAGGGCTTGATATCGCGTCGGGTTCTTCCGGCGCAGGTAGTCGAGGAGGCGGCGGCGCTGGCTCACGATCTTGAGCAGGCCGCGGCGCGAGTGGTGATCTTTCTTGTGGGTCTTGAAGTGCTCGGAGAGACCGTTGATCCGTTCGGTCAACAGCGCGACCTGGACTTCCGGCGAGCCGGTGTCCCGCTCGTGGGTGCGGTGCGCGTCGACGACGGTCCGCTTGGTCTGGGTGCTCAGCAAGGGGAGCTCCTGTGGAGTATCGCCCCGTCGAAGGATGGTCCGCGCGCGCCACACCGGCGCAAACGGGGCGGGTCTGTGGGTGGTTTCTTTTGATTCTCGCGGGGTTTACCAAAGTCACCTTCTGGCGGCAACCTGACCCAGAACGCGCACCGGGCGCAGCCGGCGGTCGGGGGCGGCCTCCAGGATCGCGACGAGCTCCCCCGTGGGATCGATGGCCGCGAGGCGATCGCCCGGAGTGCGGGGGGTGCCCCCCGCCACCAGCGCGCCGCCGTTGCGAACCCGTCGCGTCTCCTCCGGCTGGAGCTTCAGGGTCGGAAGGCCCAGCGCGCTCACCGGCCGCACCAGATGGCGGGCGATCGTGCCGGCCTCGGCATCCGCTTCGAGGGTCTCCGTGTCGCGGGCCTGATCGATGGTGAAGGTCCCGCTCTGGAGCCGGGAGAGCGCCTTCAGATAGGCGCCGCAACCGAGCTGGGTCCCCACGTCCATGGCGAGCACCCGCACGTAGGTCCCGGGGGAGCACACCACCCGCACCTCGGCGTCGGGCGGATCGTAGGAGAGCAGCTCGAACTCGCGGATCGTCACCTTGCGCGGCTCGCGGCGGATCTCCTCGCCTTTGCGCGCCAGACGGTACAGGGGCACACCCTCGTGCTTCACGGCGCTGAACATCGGCGGAATCTGCTCGTGCTCCCCGACGAAGGAGGCCACCACCTCGCGCAGCGCCGGCTCCGAGGGCAACGGCCCGTCGTGACGCCGCACCACCTCGCCCTCGCCGTCGTAGGAGTTGGTCTCGATCCCGAGACGCACGACGCCGCGGTAGACCTTGGGGTCGGCGGGCAGAAAGGGGATCAGCTTGGTGGCGTCGCGCACCGCCAGCGGCAGCACCCCGGTGGCCTGGGGGTCGAGGGTGCCCAGGTGGCCGATCCGGCGCGTGCCGAACCAGCGTCGCGCGGCATCCACGACGTCGTGGGAGGTCCAGCCGGCGGGCTTGTCCACCACCAGAAAGCCGCTCGGTCCAGGCTGCTCCGGTCGCTTACGACGCGCCACGGTCGAGCTCGCGCAGCGTCGCCAAGGTGCGATCGCCGAGCTTCTGCGAGGGGTCGTAGCGGAACTCGAGGGCCGGCACACGCTTGGTCGGGAGGAGCGCGGCGAGACGCCCGCGCAGGAACGGCGCGGCGCTCTCGAGCCCGGCCCCGCTCTCGCGCAGCGCGGCGGCGTCGGAGTCGTCGAGCCGACTCCAGAAGACGTAGGCGTTGCGGAGGTCCGGGGACACGTCGACGCGGAGCAGCGTCACGAGACCGATCCGCGGGTCGCTGACCTCGGCACGCAGCAGTCGAGCCAGCTCGGCGCGGAGCTGCTCGGCGACTCGGTCAGTGCGACGGGACATCGTCGTCCTCTTCCTCGCTCCAGGAGGCGGGGAGCCCCGCGTCGTCGTCGGGCTCGTCGTCCCAGGTCTCCGCGTAGCCGGTGTCGAAGCACTCGATCTCGGTGGCGGTGACGTCGGCCAGGTGGGTCGCCTCGACGAAGCGCAGCGCCTGCTCGAGGTGCTGTCGCACACGCAGCTCGTTGCTCCCGGCGGTGGCGAGCCCGAGGGCCGCGCGTTGCCACGTACCCTGCCCCCCGACCTCGGCGACCGAGACGTTGAAGCGGTTGCGCAGACGCTGGGAGAGCGAGCGCACCACGCCGCGCTTTTCCTTGAGCGAACGCGACCCCTGGACGTGGAGCTCCACGATGGCGGCGCCCACGATCATCAAAGGCTCGCCGGCGTCTCCTCGATCTCGTAGGGCTCGATGATGTCGCCCACCTTGATGTCGTTGAAGCCGTCGAGACCGATCCCGCACTCGAAGCCGGTCTGGACCTCGCGGGTGTCGTCCTTGAAGCGCTTGAGCGAGGCGAGCCCGCCGTCCCAGACCTGGACACCGTCGCGGACGAGCCGCGCCTTGGCCGAGCGTTTGACCATGCCCTCGGTGACGTAGCACCCGGCGATCGTCCCCACCCGCGGCACGGTGAAGGTCTTCCGCACCTCGATCCGGCCGAGCACCTTCTCCTCGATCTTCGGCGGGAGCAGCCCGGCCATCGCGGCGCGGACCTCGTCGGTGAGCTCGTAGATGATCTGGTAGGTGCGGACGTCGACCGCCTGGCCCTCGGCGGCGCGGCGCGCGGCGCTGTCGGGGCGCACGTTGAAGCCGACCACGATCGCCTCGCTCGCCTTGGCGAGCATCACGTCGTTCTCGGAGATCCCCCCGACGCCCCCCGAGATGACGTCGACCTTCACCTGCTCGGTGGAGAGCTTCTCGAGGGACTCTCGAACCGCCTCGAGGGAGCCGTGGACGTCGGCCTTGAGCACGACCCGCAGCTCCTTGGGGCCGTCGCCCTCGGCCTGGGCAAAGAGGTCTTCGAGGCTCACCCGCGGCCGGCTCTGGGTGGGCTGTGTGCGCGCGCCGGCCTCGCGATGCTCGGCGACGTCGCGCGCCGCGCGCTCGTTCTCGACGGCGTGGAGCATCTGGCCGGCGTCGGGGACCTCGGAGAGCCCGATGATCTGCACCGGGGTCGAGGGGCCGGCTTCCTTCAGGCGCTCGCCGCGCTCGTTCTCCATCGCGCGGACGCGGCCAAAGCCGGCGCCCACCACCACCGCGTCGCCGCGGTGCAGGGTGCCGTCCTGGACGAGCACCGTCGCCACCGGCCCCCGGCCCTTGTCGAGACGCGACTCGAGGACGATGCCCCGGGCGCGACCCTTGGGCTCGGCCCGCAGCTCGAGCACCTCGGACTGGAGGGCCAGCATCTCGAGGAGCTGGTCGAGTCCGGTGCCCTTCACCGCGGAGACGTCGACACAGATCGTGTCGCCCCCGAAGTCCTCGGGGACGAGCCCGTGCTCCATCAGCCGCTGACGGGTCTGCTGGGAGTTGGCGTCGGGCAGATCGATCTTGTTGACCGCGACGATGATCGGCACCCCCGCCGCCTGGGCGTGTTCGATGGCCTCCACCGTCTGGGGCATGATGCCTTCGCTCGCCGCAACGACCAGCACGACGATGTCGGTGGCCTGGGCGCCCCGGGCGCGCATCGCGGTGAACGCCTCGTGGCCCGGCGTGTCGATGAAGGTCAGCACGGTGCCGTCCGTGGTCGCCTGGTAGGCACCGATGTGCTGGGTGATGCCTCCGGCCTCGGCGTCGACGACGTTCGTCTTGCGGATCGCGTCGAGGAGCGAGGTCTTGCCGTGGTCGACGTGACCCATCACGGTGATGACCGGCGGGCGCGGCTCGCCGCCGCCCTCGGTCTCGGCGGCCTCGGGGCCGGCCAGCACCGCGGCCTCGTCGAAGCCGACGTTGGTGACCTCGAAACCGAACTGCGTGGCCACCTGCTCGGCCGTCTCGATCGGAAGCGCCTGGTTCACCGTCGCCATCGTGCCCAGGGCCATGAGCCGGCCCTGGACATCGGCCGCCTTGGCGCCCAGCTGTGAGGCGAGCTCGCCCACGCTGATCGTCCCGTCGACCCGCACCACTTTCTTCGAGGCCTTGGGCGCGGCGGTCGGCGCCGCCTTGGCGGCGGGGCGATCGCGGCGACGCCGCCGCGGCGAGACCATCGCGCTCGGATCGATCGTCACGGGGCGGCGCACCGTGCGGCTGGTCACCTGTCGGGCGATCTGCTCCTGCTCCCGGAGGTTGACGATCTCCTTCACG
>JANQRO010000504.1 GCA_028284525.1 Myxococcota bacterium
CGGTCACCAACGCGCAGTACGGGCGCTTCGTCGAGGCCACGGGTCATCGGGCGCCTGAGTATATGGAGCAACGGCGCTTTTCGCGCCCGCACCAGCCGGTCATCGGGGTCACGTGGCACGACGCGGTCGCTTTCTGTGTCTGGTTGGGCGAGGCGACGGGGCGAAATGTCGGTCTGCCGTCGGAGGCCCAGTGGGAGCTCGCCGCGCGGGGCACGGACGGGCGCCGCTATCCTTGGGGGGATGCCGAGCCCACCGCCACCCTGGCCGACTTCGGGCGCGAGTACAGCGAGGGGCCAGCGCCGGTGGGCACCCACCCCGAGGGCCGCGGGCCGTACGGTCACCTCGACCTCGCCGGCAACGTCTGGGAGTGGTGCCAGGACGTCTTGGACGGCAAGGCCTACAAGAAACGCGCGGGCGATGATTCGCTGGACCCAGTCGTAACCGAGGACGGAGGCGTCAGGGCGCGGCGGGGCGGCGCGTTCTTCTCGCCGGCCCTGGGCCTGCGGGCGGCCTTCCGGTACGGGGTCCGCGCCGTCAACAGGAGCGGGAGCACCGGCTTCCGCGTGTGTCTGCGCCCCGCGAGCACGGGGGTCTCAGGGGGCGGCGCCCCCTGATCTCGATGTATTGTCATTTTGTCGGTACTTTGTCAGACACCTGACAACGCGAGCGACGCGCGATTCAGTAGAACCGCAGCCAACCCTGGTACGCGGCCCAGCTGCGCTCGTACGCTTCGGCGTCTGAACGGGCGAGCCGCATGAGTCGCTCTTCGGCGCGAGCGAGCCGTAGGCCCTCGAGACGGATGTTGCCCCGCCGGATGCGGCGCCCCAGATATCTGAAGGTCCCGGACGTCCGTCGCACCTGGGCTTGTGGGTCTTTGAGGGCGAGCTGGCGCTCCGCTCGCAGCCACCCGACGCAGGCGTCGCGCGCCGCCGCCAGCTCGCCGCGGTGGTTGGAGAAGAGCGTGATGTCGTCCATATACCGCTGGGTGTGAGGCAGGTGCAGCGCCCGCCGGACGAAGTGATCCAACCCCGAGAGGTAGTGGTTGGCCCACCACTGGCTCGTGAGGTTGCCGATGGGCAGGCCGCAGCCCTCGGGCGGAAAGCCGAGCTCCAAGCCGAGCGTCCGCGCGATGACGGGGTCTCGATACAGGTCGGTGCCGCCGGCGAGGATCCTCTCGAAGAGCGCGAGCAGGCGGTGGTCCCGGACCTTACGCGCCAGCAGGGCGAGCAAGGTCGGGCGATGAATGCTGAGGAAGTAGCGCCGGATGTCCAGCTGAACGACGTAGCGATATCGACGGAGCGCGCCGACGAAGGCCAGCACCGCCCGGTGAGCGCCCCGCCCGGGCAGGCACGCGTAGGTGTGGTCGACGAGGCTGCGGTCGAGCCACGGCGCGAGGACTCGATGGATGGCGTGGTGAACGACGCGGTCCCGGACAGGGGTGACCTTCCGGTGGGCGTGTGTGGCGTGTGATTCGTCAGGCAATGGGGTTCCAATCCCGTCATTTGGTCCCGGAGCTCCCGCCGCGGCCGTCGGTCACGAGCGGGAGCTCGCCCTGCTCGACGACGGGGGCCTCGCTGGTGTCTGCGTCGAGGG
>JANQRO010000520.1 GCA_028284525.1 Myxococcota bacterium
ACCTCGACAAGACGCGGCGCTTGCTCTGGCCGGTGAAGCAGAAATACGGCCGGGCGCTCTCGTGGGCGGACCTCATGGTGCTCACGGGGAACGTCGCCCTCGAGTCGATGGGCTTCGAGACCTTTGGCTTCGCCGGTGGCCGGGAGGACGACTGGGAAGCCGACCTGGTCTACTGGGGGCCCGAGACCGAGTGGCTCGCCGACGCCCGCTACCACGGCGACCGCAAGCTCGCGAAGCCCCTCGGCGCCGTGCAGATGGGCCTCATCTACGTGAACCCCGAAGGCCCGGGCGGCAACCCCGACCCGATCGCCGCCGCCCACGACATCCGCGAGACCTTCGGCCGGATGGCGATGAACGACGAGGAGACCGTGGCGTTGATCGCCGGGGGGCACACCTTTGGCAAGGGTCACGGCGCCAAGCCCCCGGCGGACTGCGTGGGCCCCGAGCCCGCCGCCGCCGGGCTCGAAGAGCAGGGCTTCGGATGGACCAGCACGTGTGGCAGCGGGGTCGGCGCGGACACGATCACCAGCGGGCTCGAGGGCGCGTGGTCCGTGAACCCCACGGCCTGGACCACCCAGTACCTCGACAACCTCTTCGCCTTCGAGTGGGTGCAGACCAAGAGCCCCGCCGGCGCCACCCAGTGGATCCCCGCTGACGGCCAGGCGGCGAACCTCGTGCCCGACGCCCACGACCCGTCGAAGCGTCACGCGCCGATCATGTTCACCACCGACCTCTCGCTCAAGATGGATCCGAGCTACCGGGTGATCGCGAAGCGCTTTCACGAGAACCCCGACGAGTTCCAACGCGCCTTCGCCAAGGCGTGGTTCAAGCTCACCCACCGCGACATGGGCCCGCGAGCCCGTTACCTGGGCGCCGAGGTGCCCGACGAGGCGCTGATCTGGCAGGACCCGGTGCCGGCGCCCTCCGGCGACCCGCTCGTCGCCGCCGATGTCGCCGCACTGAAGACGACCGTGCTCGGGTCGGGGCTCAGCACCTCCGACCTGGTGCGCACCGCCTGGGCCTCGGCCTCCACCTTCCGCGGCACCGACCGACGCGGCGGCGCCAACGGCGCGCGCGTCCGCTTGGCCCCCCAGAAGGACTGGGCGGCGAACGACCCGCAGGCGCTCGCCCGGGTGCTCGAACGTCTGGAGACGATCCAGCGCAACTGGAACGAGGCGAACCCGCGCAAGGTGTCCCTCGCCGACCTGATCGTGCTGGCGGGCTCTGCCGCGGTGGAGCAGGCGGCGGCGCAGGCGGGGCACCCGGTCTCGGTGCCCTTCGTCCCCGGCCGCACCGATGCCTCGCAGGCGCAGACCGACGCGAGGTCCTTCGCCGTGCTCGAGCCCCGCGCCGACGGCTTCCGCAACTACTTTGCCGCGGACAACCCGCGGCCGCCGACCGAGATGCTGGTCGACAAAGCCAGCCGGTTGACCCTCACGGTGCCCGAGATGACCGTGCTCGTCGGCGGGATGCGCGCCCTCGGCGCCAACGCCGGTGGGTCGCGCAACGGTGTCTTCACGGATCGCCCGGGAACCCTCAGCAACGACTTCTTTGTGAACCTCCTCGACATGTCGACGGGGTGGACGAAGTCGTCGGACACCCCCGGGATCTACGAGGGCCGGGATCGCCAGAGCGGCGTCTTGCGCTGGACCGCCACGCCGGTGGATCTCGTCTTCGGGTCGCACGCGGAGCTGCGCGCGATCGCCGAGGTGTACGCCGCCGAGGACGGAGCGGAGCCCTTCGTGCGGGACTTCGTCGCGGCCTGGACCAAGGTGATGATGCTCGACCGCTACGACGCGATCTGAGCCCCACCCATCGCGGTCGGAGGCCCTCCGCGTCGCCACCCGGCGGCGCGGAGGTGCCGGGTGGCGCGCGTCGACAAGGCGAGTCACGGGCGCGGGCGCGGCGCCCTCGGCAAAATCGGGTTGATTCCGCCGACCCACGTCGTCGAAGAGGACATCGAGCAGATCACGATCGACGGCCTCGAGATGGAGTTCATGAACACGCCGGGGGGGGAGGCGCCGGCCCAGGCCCACACCTGGTTCCGAGGACCCGGACCTCACCCTCACCATCGATCGCGCCGACCTCGAGGTCGTGATGATGGGCCGGAAGACCCTCGAGACGATGATCCAGGAAGGAGCCGCGAAGGCGGAAGGCAACGCGAAGGTGCTGGGCCAGCTCGGGGCGACGATGGCGACCTTCACCCCCGACTTCGAGATGGTGCCCGGCACGGCGCCCACCGACGAGAGCGAAGACTGGAATCCCTACCAAGCCGGCATCGAAGCCGTACGCGGCGAGTCACGAAGGACGTCGACTCTTCTGGACCGCGACGCCGCGCCTCACCGACGGACTCGGACGCTGCCTTTCTCTCGGGAGACGGCCCTCGGATTCAGCCTTCGCTGGACCCCCGCCCCCTAGCTCGGCGGTCGGCGCCCGAATCGGCTCGCCAATCGCAGGCGCGCGGAACGAAGCAGGCGCGGCCCTGGCCCCAGCCAGCCGAGCCAAGGGCGGGGCCGGTAGGGCTCCCAGGCAAGTTCGTAGGCGCGCCACAACGCGTCGTCGGCGACGTCCAGATCGCGGAGGTAGCGACCCAACCAGTCGAGGTAGGCCTCGCGGGCCGGATTCGGGAGATAGGGGTGGTACTCCCCGTCACGAATCGCCGTGTGGCAGGTCGACGCGGCGTGTTGGCGGTATCGGGACCAGCACCCGGCGTCGACCAACACGGGACCTTGCAAGCACAGCTTCGAAAAAAAGACCTGATCCTCGTACACGTGCTGCGAGGTCTCCTCGAACGCGCCGCAATCCACCACTGCCTTCCGGCGCGCCAGGATTCCGCAAGTGCACGGGACGGCGCCCGGTGTCCGCAAGAAGTGAGTGAGCAGATGTGGCGGATGACACAGCGTGCCGGGAGCAAGTCCGAGCGGGGTGGTCCGGTCTCGCCGCCGGTCCTTCGCTGCACCGGTCCACCCATACCAGTACTGGGTGGGTCCGTAGACCATCGACGCCTCCGGCGTGCGACGGAGGAGCGCGATCTGTTCGGACAGCTTCTGGGGCAGAAAGACGTCGTCGGCGTCCAGCAACGCCACGAAATCGCCGCGTGCTTGGGCGATTCCTAGATTGCGCGAAGTACATTTTCCTCGATTCGCGCGGGGGTCGTGACACAAGTATCGAATCCTGTCGGGATACCGACGCGCAAACGCCCGCGCGATCGTTTCGCTGTCGTCGTCTCCACCGTCGTCGACGAGCAGTAGCTCCCATGGATCGTGGGTTTGCGCCAACACACTTTCAATCGCGGCGCGCAGGAAGCGCGCCGCGTTGAAGAACGGCGTGACGACGGAAATCAAAGCGCTCTCATCCATGGCTAGTGCGTGCCGTCTTCTAGGGATTCGAGTACGATCGACGTCAGCGCGGAGCGCAAAACGTTAGCGATACGCACCTAACGTAACCATTGCGCGAACTTCTCCGCGAGATTGGGGCGACCACTCCGCTTGTCTCGCCCCGACCACGCCCTGGGTCGCGGCCTGCGCCGATCGATCCGCGGAGGTAGGGTCGTTCGCGATCACCGTTGGATCCTGGCGACGGCGAAACGCAAGACGCTCGGGGCGGTCGGGGTGGCGACGCTTCTCCTCCTGTCGGTGTCGCTGCTGAACGTGTTGTCGCAACCGCGCCCGGTTTCCGGGCTGCGGGCGCACGCCTCGGCGATCGTGGTCGAGTCGCGGGGTGAATCCTTCGTTCTGGTGCCCGGCTGGGACGGGCTTCTCGTCGCCCTCGAACCGAGGTCGCTGCTCCGCGTGTGGAGTGTTCGACTCCCTGCCCCCGACGGGAAGCAGGTGTACCTGCGCGCCACCCCGGTGAGCGTCGACGGAAAGCTGGTCGTCGCGTACCAAAGCGGCACGTTCGACGAATACCGGGACCGCCTCGAGATCGAGAGCCATCACGTGCGCGTCATCGATCTGGAGAGGCGAGCGGTGGATCTCGAATTCCCCGCGCTGATCGTCGATGCGCAGGTGCCCGATGCCCAAGGTACGGGTACGGTCGACTTCTTCCCGCCGACGGCGATGGCGACCGCGGCGCTCGCGTACGGCCGGAGCGACCCCGCGAGCGCCGGCTATGTCTACGTCTCGTACGGGGGCGGCGGCGCGGGCGGCGACATCCAGCCCTGGCACGGTTGGGTTTTCGAGCTGGACCTGGACCGCTGGCGACGGCTGGGGGCGAATCAAGCCATCTCCGGTGTGTTCTTGACCACACCCGAAAGCTCCTGCGGCGCAGACGGAGTCGCAGGCGATTCGACGATGATCTGTGGTGGAGGTGTGTGGGCACCGGCCGGACCGCAGGTCTACCCGACCGAGGCGGGCTTCGAGCTCTTGGTCCCCACCGGAAACGGGCAGCTCGACCTCACCCGAAAAGACTACTCGCAGAGCCTGGTCCGGCTACGCCCCGGCCTCCGCTTCGAGCCGGGCTGTGACGAAACCCTTTGCGCGCGATTCGATCCACGCGACCCGACGTTGGCTTGTATCGAGTCCTGTCGTGATCTCTTCGTGACGCGGCGCTTGGAAGACGACCCGCCGCTGCACCCGGCGCCGAATCAGTGCGAGGACATGACCTATCTGGAGTGTCTCGCCGCGTTCGACTACGACCTCGGCGCGAACGCGCCCGTGAAAGTCGAGACGCCACGCGGTTCGTTCTATGTACAAGGCGGAAAGGAGGGCAGCCTCTACCTGATCGACGCGTCGCATATGGGCACCCTCTACGACCGCGAACAGGTGGTCCCGCTATGCGCCGATCGGGGCAATGTCGCGAGCTGTGATCCCGCGGGGTTCGGCGCCATGTTCACCCAACCGGCCCTTGGAGAGGTCGACGGCACGCCGGTGGTGGTGGTGTCGAGCTATGCGGCCTCTCCGCTTCGGGGTGCCGGGTTGGCGGCGTTTCGAATCGTGTTCCCGGACGGGAAGCCGACACTCGAGCGGATGTGGGAGGCTCCGACATTCGACAGCCCGGAGGCGAAAAAGCACTTTCGACCCTATCCCTCGCGTCCGGTCATCGCTCCGTTTGGCCCCGACCGGGAGCCCCACGTCTGGGCGATCGACGCCGGGACGGCGGAGTCCCAAGGAACGCTCTTCGGCGGACGTCTCCGGGATGGGGAGGTTACGGTCCGCGAACCCCTTCCTTCGCCAGGAGCTTCGTTCGTACGCCCGCTGGTACACGACGACTTCCTCTACGTTCAAACCGACCCGGGCGTCCACGCGTTCCAGCTCGTGCCCCGGTAACGCAACGGTTACGGAGACGAATCGGCAGGAGCGTCGGGCCCGGCTCCCGCCGCGCGATCGCGGGCCGTGCGACGGAGCGACGCGTGGTAGCTCCCCAGACCCACGATGCTACTGACAAACATCCGAGCGAGAATGGAAGCCGGAAGCGGATCGCGACCCACCAATCGGCGAGCCAGCCGCAATCCGTTCTTGCCGAGACGCCACAACAGAAACACCGCGGTCTCGACCTTGCCGACACCGGGCTCCTCGAGCAGCGTCTTCACCAAGAACGCGGTGAACGCGCGATGGTGACCCGTGAGCTGGCGGACCAGGTCTTCCTTCGAGCGTCGGTGGCAGTGACGCACCATGGCGCGGGGTTCATACACCAGGGTGTGTCCGGCGCGCATCACCCGGTACAACGCGTCCAGGTCGCCGCCGCCGGGGAGCGGACGACCGGTATCGAGCGCCTCGTCGAAGCCACCGAGGTCGCGAAAGAGCTGGGTCCGCAACGCCATGTTGCAACCGCTGCCCGCCCCAATGACGACGGCCGCGAGCGGCACCGGAATCCCCCACAGCCGTCCCTGCTCGCCGGGGAGCACGCGTCTTCGGAATCCGCGGCCAAAACCGCCATTGGCTTCGAACAGTTGTTGTGCCGCCGATTCGAGCTCCAGCGGTAGGATCAGACCGGTGAGCGCGCCACAGTGTGGTCCCGCCGCGAAGGCTTCTGCGACCGCGCGGACCCACCCGGAATCTGCAACCGTGTCGTCGTCGAGGAAAGCCAGAACCTCGCCGCCGGCCGCGTCGAGGGCGCGGTTTCGGGCGAAGTCGAGGCCTGCCCGCTCTTCTCGGAGGAAGACCGCCTCGGGGGCGAGTCGCCGGACGACGGCTTCGGTGCTCCCCACGCGTCCGTTCTCCACCACGACCAATTGGTGGGGGTGGTCTTGTCTCGTGATCGACGGCAACAGACGCGCGAGATCGTCTGGGCGGTCGTGTGTACATACCGCGACGGTGACGGTGGGCAACGCATCGCTCGCGAACACCGGCCGCTCCTCGACTTCGACCTCCGAGAAGGTACGGAGCGCCGCTTCGAGCACGTCGTCACGACCCCGCGGGATCCGCTGGCTACCGAGCGGATCGCGTCCCCGTCGAAACAGAACTTCTGTTGCGTCGGTACTGGAAGAAAGGGTCGCTGCACCCGGCGCGAGAACGTCGATCTCGGAGACGTCGATCCGCATCGTGGGTCGCCGCCAGCCTCACCAAGCAGGCCGGTCGCTCGGATCCGGCGCGGTGCTGCGGTGTCGTCGCTTCAGCCAACGCAGTCCGCCGACGGTCGTACCCAAGGCGTACGCGAACCGCGAGGCGAGAACAACGGGCCACATCAACAAGGGCTCGAACACGCCGACGCGCATCCACGACCCAATGACCACCGCCGTGTGGACGAACGCCAGTGGAAAGCTCGCGGCGATCACGATTCGCGGGTGCCGAAACAGCCAGGGGAACCGGGTGCTGCCGGAGCTCCACTTGCTCTCGACGGAGGTATAGGCCCATCGGTAGTTACGCCGCATCAGGTTTCCCAGGCCCGGACGGTTGTGGTGCAACGCTCGGGCCCTCGGTTCGAAGACCATCCGGTGGCCCTGGCGGAGGAGCTCACCTTGCCAGGCGCGCTCTTCGTTCGAGACGCTCAAGGGAGCTTCCTCGCTGAAGCCCGGACCTTCGAGAAACAGGGATCGGCGAACGCTGAGGTTGGGCGGTGGATGATGCGGAACGGATCCCGGCGGGCGTCCGGAGTGGACGAGGTACCAGCCGCAGTAGTAGTCGCAACGCGCGGAGGGCGGAAGTTTGGGAGGCAGATCGAGTGAGCCGCCCACGACCGCGGCGCCCCGCTCGTGTGCGGAGAGCAGGGCGTCGAGCCATCCGTCGGCCGGCACGCAATCGGCGTCGAGGAAGACCACGGGATCGCC
>JANQRO010000559.1 GCA_028284525.1 Myxococcota bacterium
GGTGGGGCTGCTCGGGGCGACCCGGCTCTGGCCCGACGGAGGTGGCGCGCTCTGGCTGATCGTCCAGGTCGCCGCGAGCGGCGCCGCGTTCGCCCTCGCGAGTACGGTCCCCGTGCTGCGGGGCCTGCTCCCCGGCGCCGCGACCCAGAGCCTCGTCGAGGCCCGCGCCCGCACCGCCTTCTTCGAGGCGGGGCTCCACCACGCTCCGAGCGGCGCGGCGGCCCTGCTCTTCGTGTCGAGCCTCGAACGTCGCTACGCCATCGTGGCCGACGACGGGCGCGGACCTGCGGGTGCAGTGAGCGACGCGTGGGACGCGGTGGCGCGGGATCTCGAGACCACCTTCGCCGACGGGGCGGGTGCCCTCGCCCTCGAAGCCGCGGTGGCGGGGTGCGCCGGCGCGCTGCGCGCGTCGCGCGAGGCCGACGCCCCCCCGGCGGCCACCCGCGACCTCGCCCTGCTGCGATCGAGTGTCGTCGTCGAAGACACCCGCTCCGAGCGCTAGCCGCCCGCGGGTCCCTCCGCCGCGCGGGCCGCGTCCTCCGGCTCGGGCGCGTCCCGCTCCGCCGGGTCGACCGGATCGGAGCTGTCGGGGAGATAGGGCTTGGCGATGGCGATCTTCACGAGCTCGCCGCCCTCGAAGACGTGTCCTGCCGGCAGCCCGTTGAGGATGGCGATCCGTTGGTCGTCCCACGCGTTGTCGGTGCGGCTGCTGAGATCGGCCAGGGTCTCGCCGCGGATCGCCTCGGCGAGGGCGAGTCGTTCCTCGACGACCGAGTGACGCTCGGTCGGGGTGAGGGCGCGGAAGCTCCGCGCCGTCACCCGAGCGCGACCCATGTACTCCCGGGAGACGCGGATCGGTGCCACCGCGGTGATGCGGTACATCAACCCGCCGAGGGGCACGAAGGTGAGCTGCGCGCCCACGTTGCGCCCGTCGACGATGCCGCGTCCGTCGATCCGGTAGGCCGGCAGCGGCCCGAGCTGGAGGTGCTTCGAGTGACGGGGGTCGGCCTGGTACTGGCCGGCACTGCGCGCCAGAAAGAGCCGCGCCGCGGCTTCGGGATCGAGGCCGTCGCGGGGGTCGGTGGGCTCGACAGTCAGGAAGATCGACGCCTCGCCGTCGGGGGAGCGCGCCCCGACGGCGGCACGGCCGTTCTCGAGGCTCCAGTCCTCGGGAAAGCGGATGCGAAAGCCCAGGTCCGGATGGATGAAGGTGGTGTCTTCGAAGACGCCTTCCGCGGGGTTCTCGCCGAGGAGCAACCCGTCGATGCTCTCGAGATAGGTGCGCCGGACCTCGGTCGTCTCGGGCCTGCGCTGGAACTCGATGCTGCGGGCGCGGACGCTGCAGTCGGTGACGCGCTCCGAGGTGCCCGGATGCGTCGACAAGAAGGTCGGCATCCGGTTCACCGAGAAGGTCATGCGCTCGACGTCGCGGAGCTGGTCGAGAAAGTGGGCCATGCCCGCCGGGTCGTAGCCGGCCTCCGCCGCCATCCGCTGGCCGCCGCGGTCGGCCGCGCGTTCCTGGTCCCGGCTGTAGGACGCGATCCGCGCGAAGCGCAGGAGCGGCATCAACAGCGGGCTCTGGCGCAGGGTGATCTGGTTTCGCGCGGCCGCGTGGCGCTCCGCCGAATGGGTGATCTCGTGGCCCAGCACGTTGGCGAGCTCGTCCTCGGAGTTGGCCAGGGCGAGGGCCCCCCGCGAGACGTAGATATAGCCCCCGGGGAGCGCAAAGGCGTTGGGCTCCCGCTGGTCGACCGCCTGGAACTTGTAGTCGAAGGGGCGTTCGGGGGCGTAGGGCACCAGCCGCTCGCCCACGCGCCGGAGGTAGCTCTGGAGCTCCGCGTCGTCGATGAAGCCCATCTCGGCGGCGATGTCCTGGGAGGCTTCGGCCCCAGCGCGGGTGTCGTCGTACTCGGTGACCAGGACGATGCGGCGCTTGCCGCCTTGCGACTCCGGGGTGGATTGCCCGCGAACGCAACTCCCGATCAGGAGCAGGACGGCGAGAGACGCGACGCACCGTAGCACGGCGGGTCCCGCGGCCGGGCGGAGTGTTCGATGGAGTGCGCGCACGCTCCGAGGAGGGTAAACCGAAGCGCGCGTCGCGGTCCAGCGCCGCTGGCGGGCGCGTGCGACCGGCTCGTCACCAGTCGAGATGCAGCATCTTTCGCATGGCTTCCTCGAACGCCGCGTCGTCCATCGCCTTGCGCGCGCCCAGCACCAGCTCGGAGTCGGCCCCCACCACCCAGCGCAGCTTGGTCTCGCGACCCTCGACCGCGTCGGCGATCGCCTCCGCCACCGCTTCCGGACCCGGGCGCTCGCCCCCGACCAGCTTGTCGTCGCTCCCCTGCCACTGACGCTCGAGTGCGTCGTAGGGCGCTTCGTCGACCCCGTAGCGCCCCGCCTTGTCCCGAAAGGGGGTCGCGACATAGCCGGGCTCGACGATCGCCACCCGGACGTCGAAACGCGAGAGCTCGAAGTGGAGTGCCTCGGAGAGGGCTTCGAGGGCGAACTTGCTGGCCGAGTAGAAGCCCCCGAGCGGGGGCACGACGCGTCCGGCGAGCGAGCTCACGTTGACGATGACGCCGCTGCGCCGGGCGCGCATCGCGGGCGCCAGCGCCTGGATGAGACGCGCCGGTCCGAAGACGTTGGTCTCGAAGAGGGTGCGGGCGGCGTCGATCGGCACCTTTTCGACCGGCCCGCTCACGCTCCAGGCCGCGTTGTTGACCAGCGCGTCGACCCGGCCCGCGTCGGCCACGGCGGCGCGCACCGAGGCGTCGTCGCGCACGTCGAGGGCCAGACGCTTCGCCGCCGGGAGCGACTCCAGGACGCTCGGGTCGCGGGCGGTGGCGACGACGGTGTGGCCCCGCGCGGCCAACGTCTCGACGCTGGCGCGGCCGATGCCCGATGAGCATCCGGTGACGAGCACCCGGAGCGGTCCCTGGTCCGACATGGACTTCCTCGAGGCTTGGCGCGCGGCGGACGCGCGGTGGCTGGCGAGACGCGGAGCTAGCTGTCGATCTTCTGACAGTCCGCGCAGTGGCCGTAGAGCTCGTGGCGATGACGCAAGAGCCGGAACTGGTAGTCGGTCGCGATGCGCTCCTGCGCGGCCTCGATCATCGTGCACTCGAACTCGACGATCCTCCCACAACGCACACACACCAGGTGGTCGTGGTGCTCGTGGGGGATCTCGTAGCGGGTCACGCCGTCTTCGAAGTTGCGCTCGACGGCCAGCCCCGCGTCGCAGAGGATCTTCATCGTGCGGTAGACGGTGGTCGAGCCGATACCGGGAAACCGGTCGCGCACGCGCTCGTGGAGCTCGTCGCTCGATACGTGGCCCGCCGACTGCAGGAACACATCGAGGATGGCCTCGCGCTGGCGGGTGCGTTTGAGCTGGTGGTCCTCGAGGTAGCGGACCAACGCCTCGCGCTCGAGTTGGCTCATGACGACAGCTTAGCGAGCACGTCTTCGGCCGCCTCGGCGAGGGCGTCGTCGAAGTCGTCCGCGAGGGCGCGCACCTGGTTGCGCAAGCCACGCTCCGGGGAGGCTCCGGCGTCCACCTGCGCCGCCAGGGCCTGGAGGGCCCGTACCCGGACCGCCTTGTCCCGCGCGTCGAGGAGTGCGGAGATCATCCCGAGATCCGCGGGGGCGCCCACCGCATCGAGGTAGGCGCGACAGCGATCGTCGAAGTCGGCGCCACCCCGCGCCTCGAGCAGCGCCTTGCCCAGGGCGTCTCCCTCCGCGCCGCCGCGCTTCCCTTTGGCGAACACGGTCGTGTCGAGCTTCTTCAGGTACTGCTCGGTCGCCCCGCGCGCGCGGGCCTGGGCAGCGGCGCCGCGGGGGCCGCGTTCCTCCCGCCGGGCCGAGCCGTCCCGCATGCGGTCGATCTCCGACCACGAGCGCTTGGGTCGGTCGTCCTCGCTCACGAGCCCGATCCCGCGGCCGGGTCGGCGGGCTCGGACTCCGGAAAGAGGGCGGCCTCGAGCCGGTCGAGATTCTGTTGCGCCGCACCATTGTCGCAGTCGAGGTCGAGGGCCCGCTGGTAGGCGCGTCGGGCGTCGTCGGGTCGTCCCGCCGCCTGGTAGGCGATGCCCAGGTGGTTCTGGACCTCCGAGGCGTGGGGCACCAGGACGGCGGCCCGCTCGAGGTGGCTGATCGCCTCCGCGGTGTCGCCCGCTTCGAGGGCCTGTGTCCCCCGGCTGTAGTGGAGGCCTCCCGAGGCCGTGCCGCAGCCGCTGGCGGCGGCGAGACCGGCCGCGAGGAGGAGGGCCACATACCCGGCGTTTCCGGAGGAGATCGCCATGGGAACGAGTGTTCCGGGGCGCTCCAGCGGGCGCAAGGTATGCTGGCGGCCGCGCGCGCACGGGGGGGGGAACGCGATGCGGAGACCGCTGTACATCTCGAGCGCGGGGACGCTGGGCACGGGGCTGGCGCTGCTGCTGGTCTGCGCCGTCGGGCCGGGCGCCGCCGCCGAGGACCGCGGTGTCCGCACCCTGAGCGTGACCGGCAGCGGC
>JANQRO010000562.1 GCA_028284525.1 Myxococcota bacterium
TCCGGTCGAAGGGGAACCAGGCCCCGCCGGCGTTCGGATCGGAGCCGAGGCCGAAGCGCTCGTCGATCAGTCCCATCTCGCTCCAGCGTCGCTCGAAGCCGTAGTGCAGATGGGCCTCGAGGGCGGGTCGCGGTCGCCAGCTCCACTGGAGGTGGAGCTGGTCGCGGTCGCGATCGCGGAGCCCGTAGTCGGCGCGGTAGTGCTCGCGGGTGAGCTCGGCGGCGGCGGCGAGGTCCATGTCGTCGCGCAGGAGCCAGTGGACCCGGAGCCGCCCCCGGTGCCGGGTGCGGTTGGCCAGGTCGTGCTGGCGGTGCTGGGCCAGCCCGTAGGGCGGGGTCTCGCCGCCCGGGAGCGGCCCGACGAAGCCCGGGAGCGACGACACGAAGCGGTCGGCCAGGCGGCGCAGGTCGTAGGGGCTCCCGGAGCGAGAGGCGCTCTCGACGCCGAGACGCAGGGTGAGACGCGCGACGTCGCGGCTGGTGAGGGCGAGGCCCAGCGTGCGCTCTCGCGTGTGCTCCCGGGCGCGGTGGTCGCGCTCGACGCTGCGTCGCCGCGCGGTCGCCCGCAGACGCGTCTTGCCGTAGAGACGCAGGTCGCTCTGGAGCTCCGCCTCCCAGATCCGGTGGCTCGTGGGAATCGACCGGTAGCGCCAGTCGTCGGTGGCGCGCACCCCGGCTTCGAAGATGCGCCGGAACCCCGTGGTCGTCTCGAGGGCGCCGTCCTCGGAGACATAGCCCAGGGCGCCCACCGAGGGGTTGAGGGTCCGGTAGCGGGTGTCGTCGTCGTGGTCCTCGAGGCGGCCGCGGGCGCGCACGCGGAGCCGCGGCGTCGGGCTCCACAGCGCGTAGAGGTGCGCGACGCCGCGGTCGATCCGCGCGTCGGCGCGCTGTCGGGCGAGGGCGGCGCTCGTGTTCCACTGGTCGAGGTCGAGGACGCCGGCCCCACTGCCCACGAGCCCGCTGTTCACCGTCGGCGGGAGCAGGTCCTCGTCCTGTCGGTGCCGGCTCCACGCGACACCGCCACCGATCTGGACACCTCGGGCCAGCCGCCACGAGAAGTCGCTCTCGACGCGCTGGGCGCGGTTGCTCGGCGAGAGCGCGAAGCGGCCCTCGCGGATGTCGGGATCGCCGAGGTCGTAGGGCGTCTCGAAGCGAAGCCCGTCGAGACGGTTGTCGAAGATCGAGACGCCGTAGCGGAGGTTCACCGCCGCGGTGTCGCCCGCCCACTCGAGCCCCGCTGCGATCTCGTGGGTGTGGGCGTCGACCGGCTCCGCCGTCTCGATCCACTGGCCGAAGGGCGCGGCACGGGGGAAGCCCAGCGCCCCGCCGAAGGGTCGCGCGCCGTCGCGATCTTCGAAGCGGTAGCTCGTGTAGAGACGCAACGCCGGGGTGGGTGTGAGGTCGAGGCGCAGCCCCGCGCGGTCGCGGGTCACGGCCAGGGTCTCGTCGCGCAAGCCGGCGAGGGCCGTCGCGATCTCGGCCTGGGTGCTGGCGCCCGGGGTGAGGCCGCCGCGCAGGGTCTGTTGCCCCGCTCCCACCCCATCGAGGAGACTGCGGGCGTCGGTGGCGTAGTGACGGCGCAGCGAGGCGAGGTGGCCGCGCAGTCGCCACAAGCCGGCATGCTCGAGATCCGCGTAGTAGGCCCGGTCTTCGCGCCGCGCTGCGAGCGCCCCGGCGCGCAGCGAGATCGGGCGCTCCCGGTGCCGCAGGGTGAGGGCCGCTGACTCGAGGACCACGCCCTCCTTGCGGTCGGCGTAGCGTTCGTAGCGGGTCTCGCGCTCGCGGGCGTCGTCGAACACCGCGCCCCACTCGAGGTGGAGCGCGCCGTCCCAGGGGCCCCACACCGGTGCGGTGCGCACCGGCTCCCGGGGGAAGGCGTAGAGCCAGCCCGCCGGTGAGCGTCGCGGCGCCTCTCGGTGGTGGCCTACGCCCCGGGCATCGACCGGACGGGTGCGATCGATCGCGTCGGCGTGGTGGGCGCTACCCAGCGCCCACGGCTCCGCGGACGCGGCCGCCGCGACGGTGAGAACGAAACCGCCCGCGATCCCGAAGGCCCCCCTCATCGGTGGAAGCGCACGCCGGAGGGGTGGTTCGACCCGTGGATCTGGGCGTGACAGTTCGTGCACGAGCGCACGCCGAGACGCACGTCGGGCACCGGCCCGTCGGCCAGGTTGCCCCGGGTGAGGAGATCGTTGGGGTGGCTGAAGCTCACTTGGGAGTGGCATTGCTGACACAGAAAGGGCCGCGGGCTCGTGAGGAGCGACTCGTGGTTGGAGCCGTGAGGCAGGTGACAGTGGAGACAGCTCTCCTGCACCGGCGGGTGCTCCCACAGAAAGGGGCCGCGTTTGTCGGCGTGACACGGGGTGCACACCGCGTTCACGCTCATCCCGCGCAGCAACGGGTCTGTCGCCGAGCCGTGCGGGTTGTGACAGTCGGCGCAGCGGATCGCGCCCTCGTGGAGGGGCATGTGGGAGCGTTTGCGGAACTCGACGCGCTGCTGGGGGTGACACGAGAAGCAGGTGCGGTCGACGCTCGCCTCGCGTTGGAGACCCTCCGCGGAGACCTCGGCCATCGGGTTGTGACAGTCGCTACAGGCGAGGTCCTCGCGCTCGTGGGTCGAGCCCAGCCAGTGGATGCGTTCCCCGCCCCGGTGACAGTCGAGACAGACGCCGTTCAGCGTCGCGACGGCCTCGCGGGACTCCCGGGTGAAGCGCCGGATCGCGTCGGCGCGCTGCGGGTCGGCGACATGCGTTGCCCCCGGGCCGTGACAGGCCTCGCAGGAACGCTCCTCTCGGGCGCCCCGGGGCGCGCCCTCGAAGACCCGCGCGTGCACGGTCTGCGCCCAGTGGTCGGCCTCGATCGGGTGACACGCGCGGCAGGTGGCGCTCCCGACGAGGCGCGGCTCCGCCTCGTCCGCCGCGGTGGCGACCGGAGACGGGACGGCGCAGGCGAACGCGAGGGCGACGGACAGCTGCTTCCACATGGCTCCGCCCCCGACGCCGAACGTAGAGCGGCGTCGGGTGACGAGTACACATCCCGGTGGCACACCCCGTTGCCGAGCCGGACAACCGGCTCCCTCGGAGCCGTGCTCGGACGGGGGCTCGCGCGGGCTCAGAAGAGCGGGTTGCGCGGCGGGAGGCCGGCCAGCACCCGGCCCACGTCTTCCTGCACGTGGGGCTGGAGCTGCATGTGGTGACGCGCGACCCGCTCTTCTGAGCCCGCGCGAGCCCCCGTCCGAGCACGGCTCCGAGGGAGCCGGTTGTCCGGCTCGGCAACGGGGTGTGCCACCGGGATGT
>JANQRO010000566.1 GCA_028284525.1 Myxococcota bacterium
CACCCCCTCGCCGTCGATGTTCGTGATGCCCAACACGGGTCCGCCCACGGCGCCCAGCGGGTAGGCGCGACGCGCCTCTTCGACGATCCCCACTCCCGCGAGATCGAGCGCCTCGATCCGACGCGCGGTCTCGGCGTCGCCCGCCCGCACCGCCTGGCGGCTCGGCAGCGAGAGCCGCGCGCTGCGCCCACAGGTGCACACCGGCTGACGCGGAGGACACACACAGCCACGCGCTTCGTCGCGGAAGAGCGTCTTGACGCGACGGTCCTCGAGGGAGTGATAGGCGATCACGACCAGTCGTCCGCCGGGGGCCAGGGCGTCGATCGCGGCGTCGAGTCCCTCCTCGAGGGCGACGAGCTCGTCGTTCACCGCGATCCGCAGAGCCTGAAACACCAATGTGGCGGGGTGATGGCGACGCCCGCGTCCCACCCCGGCGCGCTCGACGGCCTCGAGCAGATCCCGGGCGCTCTCGAGAGCGTGGGTCCGCCGCGTCTCGACGATCTCACGGGCGAGGCGTCCCGCGCCGGGGAGCTCGCCGTAGTCGCGAAACCACCGGGTGAGCTCGCCCGCGCTCGCCCGGGCGAGCAGCTCGGCCGCGCTCTCCCCCGTGTTCGGGTCCATGCGCATGTCGAGGGGAGACTCGGGGTCGTCGCGGAAGCTGAAGCCGCGACGCGGTTCGTCGAGTTGACGAGAGGAGACCCCGAGGTCGAAGAGCGCCGCGTCGAGGGTGCGGATCCCGAGCTCGTCGAGCACGGCGGCGAGGTCGCGGAACGAGCGCTTCACGAGGACGGCGTGTTCGCCAAAACGCTCGAGACGACGAGCCGCGTGGCGGAGCGCCTCGTCGTCGACGTCGAGGCCGAGCAGCCGTCCATCGGGAGCGATCCGTTCCAGGATGTCCTCCGCGTGGCCCCCGCCGCCGAGGGTCGCGTCGAGGACACAGTCACCGGGACGGGGCGCCAGCGCCTCGAGGCTCTCGCGGGGAAGCACCGGCTGGTGGTAGGACGGGGCGGAAGGGCTCACCGGATCGACGGCGCTGCGCGCGGGCCGGGTCGAGGTCCGCGGCGAGTCGGGCACGTGGGAACGGAGACGGGATGCAGTGCCGGGGAGACAGGGATGCCCCGAAGCCCTCCAATTGCGTCTGTGGCTCGAACCCCCCTTTTCTCACCACAGTCGCGACAAGGGCTCCGGGGACACCCCCTCTCAACCGGAGGCCAAAAAGCCTCCGGTCCCCCCCAGCGTTGAACTCGCGCAGGCAGACTGCATCTCCCCGCAGTTCATCGCGACGCCGACTCGCTCCGCGAGACCTGCTGCGAGATCTCCGGGAAGCGTTCCTGCGTTCGCGCCAACTGTTCGTCGAAGCGCGTCTTGTCCCAGATCTCGACGCGCGGCCCCACGCCCGCGAGCGTCACTTCGCGCTCCAGCCTGGCGTGCTCGCGCAGATAGGGAGGAATCAAGATGCGTCCCTGCGCGTCGAGGGGCGTGTCCGTGGCCCCCGAGATCATGAAGCGCTGCAGGTCCTGCCCCTCGAGCATGAAGGGGTCGACGTTCACCAGTCGCTCCTCGAGCTTCTCCCAGTCCTCGTAGGGATACAGCGCGAGGCAGTCGATCATATTTGTCAGAATGGGCGGCTGCTCGCCGCGGCGGCCGAGCTCCGTCCGAAAGGAGGCCGGAATCGCGACGCGTCCCTTGGTGTCGACGGTATGAACGAAGCGACCGCGAAACATCGTGCACTTCGTCGCTCCCGTGGGTGGTTTGCCAGTTCATCCGTCTCGTCCAGAGTCCCCGGGGGTTCCGGGGCGGGGCGTGTCTCGGTGGCGCTCTCGGGATGTCCTCGTTCCCCACTTCACACCACTGATCCCCACTGAGCATTCTTATATCCCCACGGCGCTGCGCCCGCAAGCAGAAATGCGTCCAAGCGCGCGAATTTTCTATTTTTTCTTGAGGTGCCCCGGAGCCCTACAATATCTTGTATCTCTTTCCATCGAGATACCCAGATATTGCGCGGCAGGGAGCGGTGCGGTCGGGAGAAAAATCAGCCGGCGGAGCCGAGACCGGGAAGCGCGCTGCCGTGGGCGGCGCGCAGCGATTCGATGACGCCCCACACGGGGCTCCCGGCTCGCAGGCGGGGGAGCGCGGGCGACTCGACGACGTCGGCCAGACAGGCGTCGAGGACCGCCCCGGTGCTCTCGGCGAGGCCGAGGGCGCTGTAGCCGCCCTCGAGGACGAAGGCGATCCGCCCGCCACACAGGGTGTCGGCGAGGGCGCGGAGTTGATGGGTCATGGCGCCGTAGGCGGCGCTGCTGAGCGTCATCCCGCCCAGCGGATCGTCGCGGTGGGCGTCGAAGCCACAGGACACCAGGACGACCTCGGGGCGGAAGTGCAGGGCTGCCGGCCCCACGAGTCGCGCGACGGCGTGGAGATACTCGGCGTCCCCGCAACCCGGAGGCAACGGGACGTTGAGGGTCGCCCCCTCGCCGCGACCCACGCCGATCTCGCCCGCAGAACCGGTGCCCGGATAGAAGGGATACTGGTGGATCGAGACATAGAAGACGTTGGGATCGGCCTCGAAGAGGTGCTGGGTGCCGTTGCCGTGATGGACGTCCCAGTCGAATACCAGCACGCGCTCCACTCCGGCCCGGGTCTGGAGCGCCCGGGTCGCGACGGCGACATTGTTGTAGAGGCAGAAGCCCATGGCGCGGTCGGCCTCGGCGTGATGCCCCGGGGGCCGCACCGCGGCCAGGGCGAAGGCCGCCTCGCCAGACGTCACGGAGAGGGCGGCGTCGCAGGCCGCGCCGGCCGCGAGCCGCGCGACCTCTTCGCTGGCCGGGGAGGCGAAGGTGTCGGGGTCGAGATGCGCCGGAGCGCGCCGGGCCGCGTCCTCGATGCGGTCCAGGTGGGCGCGAGGGTGCACCGCGAGGAGTTCCTCGTCGTCGGCGAGCCGAGCCGGTCGCAGGGTGAGGGCGTCGTGTCGCGCGCCGAGGGCGCGCCGCACGGCGTGCAGCCGAGCGGGCGCCTCGGGGTGCCCGGGCGGCGTGTCGTGGCGTTCGAGGCGTTCGTCCTCGATGACGAGGAGCTTCGGCATCGCGGGGCAGGGTACCGCGGTGCCGAACGCGTTGCGCCGCGCGTCGGCGCCGCCGTCGCTAGGAGTCCCGGTCGCGCTCGACGGCGTCGAGGCGTTCGAGGGCCTCGTCGATCTTGCGGTGGAGACGCTCGAGATCGCTGCGTCGCGGGACATCGAGGGCGGCGAGCGCTCGGGCCAGTGCGTCCTGCACCATCGTCTCGAGGTCGGGGACGGCGAGCGCCACCCACTCGCGGCCGGCGTCCTGGACGCCGCGCGCCTCGTCGATCTTCTCGTCGAAGAAGCGCCGCACCCCGCGTTGGATCTCGTCGAGGCTCGCGCCGGGGTCGCCCACTCCGCGCTTGAGCGCCGCGTAGAGCGCATCCCCGCTGCGTTGGATCAGGTCGCTCAGGATCGGACCCGGCACGCTGCGCTGATTGCGCTCGGTGTCGACGAGGATCTGCGACAGGGTCACCGAGGTGATGTCCTCGCCGCTTTCGTTGTCGACGACGCGCACCTCGACCCCGTCCTCGATGAGCTCGGCGATCCCTTTGAGGGTGATGTAGCGGCTGCTCTGGGTGTTGTAGAGCTTGCGGTTGGCGTACCGCTTGATCAGGACGGGCTCGTCGACGCTGTCGCTCGAGGCGCTGTGACGGTCGGGGTCCAAGGTCGCGCGAACGTATCACACGGGTTCGAGGGGGACAGGGTCCCTCAGGGTCGTTGGGCGGAGCGCGCCGCCGACCCCGCCGGTCGGCCCGTGCCCGGGGACCCCGCGCGTCGTCGCCGCGTCGCGCGGCGCGGCCCGGTGGGGCCCGCGCCCACTTCGCGCAACAGCCCCGCGAGCTCGGCGAAGACCCACGCCACCGCGCGCGCGTCCGGATCGTCGCGGCCGCGGGCCTCCCAGCGCGCGGTCTCCTCGGCGAGGGCCTCGGCCAGGGACCGCAGGACGGCGTCGCCCTCGGGACGCTCGGTCGCCAGCCCGCGTCCGAGTTCGTCGAGCAACATCCAGAGCGGCTCGAGGGCGCTTCGATCGGCGGCACAACCAAAGAGCGCGTAGGACACGGCGTCCACCGCGAAGCGCGCGGCCGCCAACCCCTCCACCAGGGCTCCACGGCCGTGGCGGGTCACCCGGTCGATCGCGTCGGCGCGGGAGGTGGCGTGGCCGCGGCCCTCACGCATCGCCGGTGTCGCCGTGGCCGACCCCGCACAGCTCCGAGGCGAGTCGGCTGAGGCCCTCCAGGTCGTGGATCTCGACGCTCAGCTCGGGCACCCGTCGTACGAACCCCCCGCTCGCGACCGCGCGGTTCGACAAGGCCGCTGTCGCCCGCGACTCCGACTCGGCCCAGGAAGCGTAGCGACGCGCCGCGTGGAGCGCCGTTTCGGCGTTGCGTTCGGCGTCGTCGATCGTCCCGGCGGCGCGCAACCACGCGGCGAGGGCTGCGACGGTCGGTAGCTCGACCCGGTCCGCCACGAGCGGATGCATCCGATTCCACACGACGCCCGCCGGCCTCGCGTCGGCGTCCTCGAGGCGCTCCCAGAAGCGCTCGGCGTTGCGCGCCGAATCGCGGGTCGGGGCCGCAACGAGGACGAAGGCCGCGCTTCCCAACGCCTCGCGCACCTCGCCCGCGTGGATGCGGAAGGCCCCCGACATCGCCTCGAAGGCCAGGAGAAACTCCGAGAGCTCCTCGAGGAAGCCCACCCCCGTCACCCGTTCGACGGTCTTCAACACCCGGGTCGTCGCCCGCTGGAACCACTGCATCCCGAAGCGCCCCGCGGCGAAGGCCGGGTGGACGAGGCGGCGCAGCACGTTGCTGTCGAAGAGACCGAGCAGGCGCTGGGGGGCTTCGAGGAAGTCGAGGGCGTGTTGCGAGGGCGGTGTGTCGACGACGATCGTGTCGTACGCGCCGTCGGAGAGCAGCTCGTGGACCCGCTCCATCGCCGCGTACTCGGCGCTGCCCGCCAGGGTGCGCGAGAGATGGCGGTAGATCGGGTTGTCGAGGACGCGTCGGCTCGCCACCTCGGAGTGGGCGAAGCGCTCGACGAGACGGTCGAAGGTCCGTTCCGGCGCGAGCATCAACGCGTCGAGACGCGCGTCGTCGCCGATCTCGACCGGGGTCGGGGTGTCGTCGAGGGCGTCGACGCCGAGCGCCTGCGCCAGCCGCCGGGCTGGATCGATCGTGAGCAGCGCCACCCGTCGACCGCCCCGGGCCGCGTCGAGGGCGGCGCTCGCGGCGAGGGTCGTCTTGCCGACGCCGCCGGTGCCGAGCACGATCACCAGACGGCGGGTTCGCAGCAGTTCGCGCAACGTCACCGCGTCTTGTCGCTCCCGGACTCGCTTGCGAGGAGCGCGGCACCCATCCGGGCGATCGCCTCCTCCGTCCCGCTCGCCGCCACGGGGAGCGCGATCACCGGGAGACCGGTCTCTCGCGCCACGAAGGCGCCCCAGTACTCGGTCCGTCGGGCGCGGGTCTCCCAATCCCGCAGGGCGCGCTCCCACGGAAACCGGCCCGCGTCGAAGCCCTCGAGGGCGGCCACCAACGGGTCCACCGCAACCTCCGGTGCGACCTCCGCGGCGTTCAGGACGACGCGGTCCACGGGAACCCCGAGGTCCCGGATGCGCTCGACCAGCTCGACGCACTCGCGCGCCGCGAGCTCCTCGGGACGGCACACCGGCAAGAGCACGCAGCGCTCGGGGTCGCGGAGCAGGGCTTCCACGGCCCGGGCGTGGCGGTGAAGGGGACCCGAACGGACCGCGCTCGACGCGACCCTCGGCACGTCGAGGAAGGTGGTGCTGTGGCCGGTGGCCGGCGCGTCGACCACCACGAGCTCGGGGCCGGTCGTCGGGTCGCCCCGCTCGACGAGGTGCCAGACCTTCCCCACCGAGATCAGCTCCCGCCAGCCCGGGGCGCCGTCGAGGAGCTGGCGGAACCCGGGGTGACCCATGACCCGCGCGAGGATTCCGCCGAAGCCGAGCTGGAGCCCGAGGTACTCGGCGAGGGCCTCGTAGGGGTCGAGGAGCAGCGACGGAACGGCGTCTCCCAAGAGAGGGGGCAGCTCGGGATCGCGGCCCAGCTCGACCGCGAGGGTGCGGATCCCCGAAGACGCAGCAGCCCGGGCGAGTGCCGCGCAGACGGTGGTCTTCCCGACACCTCCCTTGCCGGTCACGACGACCAGACGGCGTTCGAGGAGGCGGCGCTCGGGGCCGATGGGGCCGGACTGGCGAAAGGGCTCGCTGCCGGGCGCGCTGCTTCCGAGGGGATGGGGGGAAAAACTCACAGAGCAGCGCCCTCGGCGCTCTCAAGCGCGTCGGCGGCACGTCCGAAAGAGACGTTGGGTCGCAGACTTGGAGCAACCTAGCACAGGGAGGTTGCGCCCGATTCTGCGCGCGGAGGACCGTTCTTGATCATCCGGTGCGAAGAGTGCGAAACCCGCTTCCGCCTCGACGAAGCGCGCATTCCCGAGCGCGGCGCCCGCGTACGGTGCTCGCGCTGCGACCACTCCTTCATCGTGCGGCCCCCGTCGAGCGAGGACGCCGATCGCGATGCCGCGGCGAGGCTCGCGCGCGATGCCGCGGAATCGGCCGCTCGTGCCACCCCGCCGCCGGCACCCTCGGATGACTCGGAGACCACCGCGTCCGAAGGCAGCTCGGACTTCGACGACGAGGACGACTGGGAGTTCGGGCCCTCGGAAGCCGACGTCCCCTCGCCCGCCGCGTCTCCGGCCAAAGACGACTCCCGCCCCGAACCCTCGGCTTCGCCCGCGGAGGAAGGGACCGCAGCCTCGCCGCCGGGGGCGGCCACCGCGGCCCCGTCCGCGGAAGCCCCCGAGTCTCCGCCTGCGGACCCCTCCGCGCCGCCGCCCGCGGAAGCCGCGGCGCCCGCGTCTGCGCAAGGGGCCGCGGCGCCCCAGGAGGCGTCGCCGACGGAGGCTGCCGTGCCGCCCGGGGAGGCGTCGTCGGCGCCAGAACCACCCGCCAGTCCGCGCGCGGATCCAGGCGGGGACGAGCTCGAGACCGACGCGGCGGAGGCGTCCGGGGGGTCGATGGCGGACCTCCTCACCTCGGAGGATGGCGTCGACCGCGCC
>JANQRO010000590.1 GCA_028284525.1 Myxococcota bacterium
GCTTCCTCGGCCCCCGCGGCGACGTGATCCGCGCCGTCGGCGACAAGATCGGCGCGAAGGAGCTCGCCGAGCGGGCCGGTGTGCCGGTGGTGGCGTGGAGCCGCGGCGCGCTGCGCGACGAGGCGCACGCCGCCGAGGTGGCCGCGGAGATCGGCTACCCGCTGATCGTGAAGGCGAGCGCGGGGGGCGGGGGCCGGGGCATCCGGGTGGTGCACGAGGCCCCGAACCTCGACGAAGCGTTCCGCTCGGCGGGGGCCGAAGCGCTGACCGCCTTTGGCGACGATCGGCTCTTCATCGAGGGCTGGGTGCGCGCCGGCCGTCACATCGAAGTGCAGATCGCCGCCGACCAGCACGGCGGCGTCGCCTCCCTCGGATGCCGCGATTGCTCGGTGCAGCGCCGTCACCAGAAGGTGCTCGAAGAGGCCCCCCCGTCGGCCCTGAGCGAGGCCCTGACGCAGACCCTCGAGTCCGCGGCCGTGCGCATCGCCCAGGAGGTGTCGTACAGCGGCGTCGGCACCGTCGAGTTCCTCGTCTTCGGCGACGAGTTCTGGTTCCTCGAGGTGAACCCGCGTCTCCAGGTCGAGCACGGCATCACCGAAGAGCGCCTCGGTCTCGATCTCGTCGAGATCCAGATCCGCATCGCCCGCGGCGAGCGGCTCCCGACGATCCCGGAGCCGGCGCCGATCTTCGCCATCGAGGCGCGGGTGTGCGCCGAGGACCCGGAGGCCGATTTTCTGCCCGCCCCCGGCGCGATCGCGCGCTTCGACCCCGCCCTGGGGCCCCGGGTCCGGGTGGACTCGGGGGTGGCGGCGGGGTGCCGGATCCCGTCGGAGTTCGACTCGTTGATCGCCAAGGTGATCGCCACCGGCAACACCCGCGAGGCGGCCCGGGCGCGGCTCGTCGCGGCGCTCGCCGACTTCGACCTGGTGGTGCGGGGCGGCGCCACCAACAAGGGCTACCTGATCGACCTCCTCGAGGACGAGGCCTACCGCGAGGCCCAGGTCGACACCCAGTGGATCGACCGGAGCCCCGAACTCCGCGAGGGCTCCCTCGAGTACGCGATGCCGGCCCTCGTCTCGGCCGCGATCCTCTCCTACCAGCGCAGCCGCGACACCGCG
The DNA here is from genome assembly GCA_028284525.1 of Myxococcota bacterium. GTDB lineage: Bacteria > Myxococcota_A > UBA9160 > UBA9160 > PR03 > JANQRO01. The sequence goes on from JANQRO010000590.1 coordinate 1,119, forward strand.
CGCCGCGCCTTCTTCCGCGACGCCGGCGACCTCTCCCCGGCCTCGATTCCGCCCTCGACGGGACAGCGGGTCGACCTGAGCTTCCGCGGCCAGGGCCTCGAGCTCCAGGTCTACGGCGTGGGCGCCTGGCGCTACCGCGTCCATCTCGCCGGCCGCGCGGTCAGCGCCACCCTCCACTCGAGCGAGGATCACGTCGCGAGCCTCGAGGTCGGCGCCCGCACCTACCGGGTGCTCCACGACGTCACCGACAGCGGCCTGCGCATCGAGATCGAAGGGCACCCCTACCGCTTCGGCAGCGAGCTCGCGGGACAGGTGCGCGCGGGCACCCCGGCCATGGTGATCGGCCTCCAGGTCGAGGTGGGGGACCGCGTCGAGGCGGGCCAGCAGCTCGGTCTCCTCGAAGCCATGAAGATGGAGATCGGCTTCCAGGCGCCCGTCGCGGGGATCGTGAAGGGCATCGCCGTCCGCCCCGGGCAACAGGTGCCGGCGGGCGAGCTCCTGCTGGTGATCGAGGCCGAGGACGACGGCGCGGCGGCGACCGGCGACGGCGCGATCGAGCTGCCCGACGACCCGGACCCCCTGGACCTCTTCTCGGATGGGAGCGGCGCGGTCGACCTGCTCGCGGCGAGCCGCGCCTCGCGCGCCGCACAGCGCGCGGCCTTCGCCGCCGCCCGAGAGGAGATCCGCCGCATTCTGATGGGCTACGACGTGAATCCCGACCGCGTCGAGAAGCTCTCGGCCTACCTCGCGGCCCCCCTGCCCGAAGGGCTCGGCGCCTCCTTCTGCAGCGACCTCGCGGAGATCCGCAGCGAACTCACCCTCTTCGCCGACCTCGAAGAGCTCTTCGTGCGGGCGCCGCGCGACACGGTCTCCGGGGAGACCGGGCCCTCCAACTACGCGCGACTCCGCATGGTGGTGCGCCGACTGGCGGCGCAGGGTGCCGGGGTGGCCGAGGAGTTCCTCGACCTCGTGCGACGCGCCCTTGCCCACTACGGCGTCGACGACCTCGAGCCCACCGACGCGATGCAACGGGCGGTGCTCCGTCTGCTCGCCTCGCAGCGCTCGCCCGCCCTGCGTCACCGGCTGGTGCAGAACATCGTGCGGCGTCTCGAAGCCCTGATGGGACAAGGGGTGACGCTGGCCGACGACGGCGCGATCCGCGACGCCCTCACCCGCATCGCCGGGATGCGCGGTCTGGTTCCCGACCCCCTGGCGGACGCGGCGACCCTGGCGCGCTACGCGATCTTCGAGAGCCCCGTGCTCGAGCAGCAGGCCGAGCGCACGACGAAGGAGGTCGAGGGCTGGCTGCAGGACGCCGAGTCGGAGCTCCGCCCCCCGCCCAAGGGTGTCCTCGTCCACATCGCCGACGCGCCCAAGGCGATCTTCGACCGCGTCGGACGCTGGATCACCCACACCGATCCGCGGCGCCGGGCGATCGCGGTGGCGGCCTATCTGCGCCGTCTCTACGCCCCCGGCGTCGTCGGTGAGCACACCTCGGGTGCGGTGGCGGCGGTGCAGATCGAGCGTCTCGATCTGCCCGACGGACGCATCGTCCTGGGGGGCGCCGCCCCCCTCGAGGAGCTCCCGCGCACCTTGTCGCGGCTCTCGAAGGCGGCGACCGCGGCGGCCGAGAGCCAGGGCTTGGCGCGCTCTCACGCCATCGAGCTTCTCGTTCCGGGCGACGCTCCCGCCGACCTGAAGACCGTCGCCCGCGATCTCAAGACCGCCTTGCGCGAGGAGCTCGGCGCCGACCGACTCACGCTGAGCTTCGTGCCGCGGGAGGGACCCGCCACCCACCGCACCCTGGTCGAGCGGGACGGCAGCCTCGCCGAGCGCGAAGGACTCCACGGGCTCCACCCCGAAGCGGCGACGCGCATCGACCTCGAGCGACTGGGCAACTTCGACCTCGAACCCCTCGCCGGCCCCGACGACCTGTACGGATTCCACCTGCGCAGCCGCGACGTTCCGGGCGACGAGCGGATCTTCGTCCTCGCCGAGGTCCGCGGGCGATCCCCCGACGCCGGCCACGCGATGGAGCTCCACCTGCCGGCCTTCGAACGCGCCTTCTTCGAAGCGACCCGCGCGATGCGCAACTGGTTGGCGCTGCGCGACCCGCGACGGCGGCTCCACTGGAACCGCATCGCGATCTTCGTGGCCCCCCCGATGATCCTCGACCCGGACCTGGTGCCGCGGCTCGCCCGCCGGCTCGCCCCGGCGACCCGTCACCTCGGCCTCGAGAAGGTCGTCGTGCGCATCCGCGTGGTGCCGCGGGAGGCCCCCGAGAGCCACCCCGAAGAGCTCGAGATCGTGATCGGCGACCCCACTGGCGGGCAGATGGAGATCTCGTCGCGGCCGGTGCACCGGGGGCCGCTGCTGCCGATCCAGGACTACGAGCGCAACGTCGTCGCCGCGCGCCGACGCCGGCTCGTGTACCCCTACGAGATCATCCGGATGCTCACCGGGGGAACCTCCGGCGGGGGCGAATGGAGCGCCGAGCTCCCGAGCGGGTCCTTCGCGGAGTACGACCTCGACCCCGACGCGGACTCGCCGCGGGCCGTCCCGGTGGAGCGCCCGGCCGGTCGCAACGAGGCGGGGGTGGTCTTTGGGCTGATCCGCACCCCGACCGAGAAGGTGCCGGAGGGAATGGAGCGGGTGCTCGTCCTCTCCGACCCGACCCGGGGGATGGGCGCCCTCGCGGCGCCGGAGTGCGAGCGGATCGTCGCGGCGATCGACCTCGCCGAAGCGCGCGGGGTGCCGGTGGAATGGGTGCCGGTCTCGAGCGGCGCGAAGATCGCGATGGACAGCGGCACCGAGAATCTCGACGCCACCGCGCGAGTGGTGCGTCGGATCGTGACCTTCACCCAGACGCGGGGGACGATCCACATCATCGTGCACGGGGTGAACGTGGGGGCGCAGAGCTATTTCGACGCCCTGTCGACGATGCTCCAGCACACCCGCGGCGTCCTGATCATGACGCCGGGGGCCTCGATGGTACTCACCGGCCGTGCGGCCCTCGAGGCCTCGGGATCGGTGTCCGCGGAGGACGAGGCCGCGATCGGCGGCTTCGAGCGGGTGATGGGACCCAACGGCCAGGCCCAGTACTTCGCCCGCGACCTGGTGGACGCCTACCGCATCCTCTACGACCACTACCGCTACGACTACGTGGTGCCCGGGGAAGCGGGGCCGCGACGCTTCGCCACCACCGACCGCGCCGAGCGCGAGACCACCCGCACCCCCTACGGCGACGAACCGGGGCACGACTTCGCCCAGGTCGGCGACGTCTTCGACGACGAGACCAACCCCGGCCGCAAGCGTCCCTTCGCGATGCGCAGCGTGATGCGCGCCGTGATCGATGCCGACGGCGGTCACCTCGAGCGCTGGCGGAGCTGGGCCGGCGCCGAGACCTCGATCGTCTGGGACGCCCACCTGGGCGGCTTCCCGATCACCCTGATCGGGATCGAGAGCCAGAACCTCGACCGCCTGGGGCACCTGCCGAGCGACGGGCCCGGCAACTGGACCGGCGGCACTCTGTTCCCGCTCTCGTCCAAGAAGGTGGCCCGCGCCCTCAACGCGGCGAGCGGCAACCGCCCGGCGGTGATCCTCGCGAACCTGTCGGGCTTCGATGGCTCGCCGGAGTCGATGCGCAAGCTCCAGCTCGAGTACGGCGCCGAGATCGCGCGGGCGGTGGTGAACTTCGAAGGACCGATCGCCTTCCTCGTCGTGTCCCGCTACCACGGCGGTGCCTACGTCGTGTTCTCCCGGGCCCTCAACCCGGGGCTCGAGGCCTCTGCCCTCGAGGGCTCCTACGCGTCGGTGATCGGCGGCGGACCGGCCGCGGCCGTGGTGTTCGCACGGGAGGTCCAGGCGCGGGCGGCCGACGACCCCCGCGCCGGACGCGTCCGGGCCGCCGGGGTCGACTCGGGCGCGTGGCAGGAGATCGTCCTCGAGAAGCAGGCGGAGCTCGCTGTGGAGTTCGACTCGGTGCACACCGTCGAGCGCGCCCTCCACGTGGGCTCTCTGGACTCGATCGTGGCTCCGGCCCGGATGCGCGCCCACCTGATCGGCGCGATCGAACGCGCGCTCGCAACCCGGTGACGGGCCGGAGCGCGCGCTCGGGCGCCGTCCGCTAAAGCTTCCCCCCGGAACCGACGACCCCCCACCATCGACACGCGGCGTTCTCGCCGCGGGCGGGGGACGCAATGGTCCACAGCTTCGAGTCCTGGTTCTCCGAGTCCTTCGTCCCGGCCCTGGCGGGCGTCATCTTCTTCGACGTCTGGTTCTGGGACGCGCCCGGCGAGGCGGGGAACCAGGTCCCGCTGGTCGTTCTGTGGCTGGCGATGGGCGCCGTGTTCTGCACGGTCCGCTTTCGCCTCGCCAACCTGCGTCTGTTCCGCCACGCCCTCGACTGTGTGCGCGGCCGCTACACGAGACCCGGGGAACGCGGCGAGATCACCCACTTCCAAGCGCTCTCCGCCGCGCTCTCGGCCACGGTGGGACTGGGCAACATCGCCGGCGTCGGCGTCGCCGTGGGGCTGGGCGGCCCGGGTGCGGTGTTCTGGATGGTGCTCGCCGGCTTCTTCGGGATGAGCACCAAGTTCGCCGAGTGCACCCTGGGCCAGCGCTACCGGGTGGTGCACGAGGACGGCCGCGTGGTCGGGGGGCCGATGGTCTACCTGCGCACCGGCCTCGAGGAGATCGGCTGGGGCCGGCTGGGCCGGGGGCTCGCCGTCGTGTTCGCGGTGTTCTGCGTCGGGGCGAGCCTCGGTGGGGGCAACATGTTCCAGGCGAACCAGGCCTACCAGCAGGTCGCGAGCGTCGTGCCCGCGCTTGCGGGCACGCCCGGTGCGGCGGTCTTCGGTGTCGTCCTGGTGATCGCGGTAGCGCTGGTGATCATCGGGGGGATCCGGCGCATCGGGGAGGTCGCCGGCGTCCTGGTACCGGCGATGTGCGCGATCTACATCGGCGCGGGGCTGCTGATTCTCGCGCTGCACTGGCGGGACCTCCCCGCCGCCTTCGCGACGATCGTCGGCGAGGCCTTCTCGCCGCGGGCGGGGATCGCCGGGGGCTTCGTCGGCGTGCTGATCCAGGGGCTGCGGCGCTCGGCGTTCTCCAACGAGGCCGGTGTCGGCTCGGCCCCGATCGCTCACGCCACCGCCACCACCGACGAGCCGGTGCGCGAGGGGGTGGTGGCGCTTCTCGAGCCCTTCATCGACACGATCGTCGTGTGCACGATGACCGGTCTGGTGATCGTCACGACCGGCGTGTACCTCGACACAGAGCTCCAGGGGATCGCGATCACCTCGGCCGCCTTCGGCACCGTGTTTCCCAAGTTTCCGATCCTGCTCTCGATCACCGCGGTGCTCTTTGCGTACAGCACGATGATCTCGTGGAGCTACTACGGCGAACGTTGCTTCGAGTCGCTCTTTGGCGACGGGCGCACCCTGGTGTTCAAGGCGTTCTTCCTGCTCTTCACGCTGCTCGGCGCGATGTTCCAGCTGTCGTCGGTGATCGACTTCTCGGACATGATGCTGCTCGGGATGTCCTTCCCGAACCTGCTCGGCGTCGCGCTCCTCTCCGGCATCCTGGTCCGGGAGCTCCGCCGCTACGAGCAGCGCCTCGCGGCGGGGGAGTTCGTGAAACGGGGCTAGGCTGCGCGACGCGCCAACAGCCGCCGGTCCTCGGGAGCGCGAAGGGGGCGGACATCGAGCTTCGTTGCTCGATCTCCTCGACCGGCACCCCTGCAGGCGCAGGGCGGAGCCCTGCGCGCACAGCGAGCCAAAGTCGAGCGAAGTTCAACAAGGCGGTCTCCGGCCCGCAACGGACCCCGACTCCGCGCGCCGGGCGAGCGAAGCCCCCCAAGACCGGGGTATCGTCCACCGCTCACCAAGGAAGGGCCCACGACATGAAAGACGCGACCATCGCCAAGAAGATCCTCGGGAAGCACGGGGTGTGGAACTGGCTCGACGGGTTCTCCCGCAACGAGGCGGTGGCCTTCACCCAGAAGATCGAGTCGCTCGGCTACGACAGTCTGTGGCTCCCGGAGGCGATCGGCCGCGACCCCTTCGCCGTGGCGGCGCTGCTGGCGGGGAGCACCGAGCGGATCGGTTACGCCACGGGGATCGCGAACCTCTACGCGCGCGATCCGATGGCGATGAACACGCTGCGCAAGACGATGGGCGACCTCACCGACGGTCGGTTCGTGCTGGGGATCGGCGTCTCGCACGCGCACCTGGTGAGCGGCGTGCGGGGGCACGAGTACGCCAAGCCGCTCACGACCATGCGCGAGTACCTCGAGGCGATGGAGAAGGCGATGTACCGGGCACCCGAGGGGCCGCACGACACCCCCGTGGTGCTGGCCGCGCTGCGCCCCAAGATGCTCGCGCTCTCGGCAGAGCGCGCCGCCGGGGCCCACCCCTACTTCACCCCGCCGGAACACACCGCTCGGGCGCGGGAGATCCTGGGCCCCGACGCGGTGCTGGCACCCGAGCAGATGGTGCTCCTCGAGACCGACGCCACCAAGGCGCGCGCGGTCGCCCGGGAGAACATGAAGATCTACATGGGACTCCCGAACTACCTGAACAACCTGCGCTGGATCGGCTTCGACGAGGGCGACCTCGCCGATGGCGGGAGCGACAAGCTGGTCGACGCGATCGTCGCCTGGGGCGACGAGGACGCGATCCGCAAGCGTGTCGACGAGCACTTCCAGGCCGGCGCCGACCACGTCTGCATCCAGGCCCTCCACCCCGAAGGCGCGGGCACCCCGGACATGAAGGCGCTGGAGCTGCTGGCCCCCGGGTCGTGAGCGCGCGCAAACGCAAGTTCTGGGGCTGGGGCTACGAGGACGGCGGGCCCTCGGAGGCGGAGTGCGCCGCGGCGTTGGCGGGCTTCGCCGAGCGTTTCGGACGACCCCTCGAGGCCGCCCCGCCACCCCGGGTCGGCGAGATCGCGCTGCCGGCGCCGCGGGTGCGACCCCCGTCCTCCCTCGCCGAGCGGCTCAGCGACGACCCGGAAGAGCGTCTCGGCCACACCTACGGCAAGGCCTACCGGGACGTCGTGCGCGCGCTGCGCCGCGAGTTCCCCCACCCGCCCGACTGGGTGGCGCTACCCCGGGACGAGGCCGAGGTCGTAGCGATCCTCGACTGGTGCGCCGACGCCCGGGTCGTCGCGATCCCCTACGGCGGCGGGTCGAGCGTGATGGGGGGCACCGAGGCGCGCATCGACGATCTGGACGGCCACTACGCGGGGGCCGTCTCGATCGATCTGCGACACCTCGACCGGGTCCTCGAGATCGACCGCACCTCGCGGGCGGCGCGGATCCAAGCCGGAGTGCTCGGCCCGGCCCTCGAGGACCAGCTGCGCCCCGAAGGGCTCACCCTGCGCCACTTCCCCCAGTCCTTCGAGGTGTCGTCGCTGGGCGGCTGGATCGCGACGCGCTCCGGCGGCCACTACGCGACGCTCTACACCCACATCGACGACTTCGTGGAGTCGCTGCGGGTGGTGACCCCGGCCGGGATCAGCGAGAGCCGGCGTCTGCCGGGCTCGGGGGCCGGACCCAGCCACGACCGACTCTTCATCGGGTCGGAGGGGACGCTCGGCATCATCACCGAGGCGTGGATGCGGCTGCAGGACCGTCCGAGCTACCGGGGCTCGGCGGCGGTGCGCTTCCCCGGCGAGGCCGGCTTCTTCCAGGCGGCGGAGTGCATCCGACGTCTGGCCCAGGCGGGGCTCTTCCCGTCCAACTGCCGGCTCCTCGACCCGGGCGAGGCGCGCGCCTCGGGCGCCACCCGCGAGCTCGAGTCGGTACTCCTCGTCGCCTTCGAATCGGCCGACCACCCCGTCGACGCCTGGACCGCCCGGGCCCTCGAGGTGTGTCGCGACGCCGGAGGCCTCCTCCCCGACGCGGCGCCGACCTCGCGAGAAGGAGGAACGGGGGAGCGCGGCGGCGCGGCCGGCGCCTGGCGCGACGCCTTCTTGAACCTGCCCTACGTCCGCGACGTATTGACACGCGCGTCGCTGATCGTCGACACCTTCGAGACCGCGATCACCTGGGACCGCTTCGAGTCCTTCCACGACCAGGTGATCGGGGCGACCCGCGACGCGGTGAAACGCGTCTGCGGGCAGGGGGCGGTGGCCTGCCGCTTCACCCACGTCTACCCCGACGGGCCGGCGCCCTACTACACGATCACCGCACCCGGTCGGCCAGGCGGCGAGCTCGAGCAGTGGGACGAGATCAAGGCCGCCGCCAGCGACGCGGTGATCGCCGCGGGGGGCACGATCACCCACCACCACGCGGTGGGGCGCGACCACCGACCCTGGTACGACCAGCAGATCTCGGCGCCCTTCGCGGCGACGCTGCGCGCCGCCAAGGCGGCGCTCGACCCGGGCGCGATCTTGAACCCGGGCGTGCTGGTCGACCCGCGCTAGCGGGAACCCCGCGCGCGCGCCGGCGCCACATCCCCCGCGCCGGCGGGGCCGGCGCCGGGTCCGCGCTGCTACGTTGCCGCGATGGCACACGTGAACGAGCACTACCTGAAGCTGGCCGCCGGCTACCTCTTCCCCGAGATCGGCCGCCGGGTGTCGTCCTACGCCGAGGCCCAGCCCGACGCCGACCTGATCCGTCTGGGCATCGGCGACGTCACCGAGCCCCTGGCCCCGGCGCTGGTCGCCGCGCTGCGCGCCGCCTGTGACGAGATGGGGAGCGCCGAAGGGTTCCGGGGCTACGGCCCGGAGAACGGCTACGACTTCCTGGTCGACGCGATTCGCGAGCACGACTACCGCGAGCGCTGCGTCGAGATCGCCGCCGACGAGATCTTCGTCTCCGACGGGTCGAAGCAGGACAGCGGGAACATCCAGGAAATCCTGGCGCCGGAGTGCCGGATCGCGGTCACCGACCCGGTGTACCCCGTCTACGTCGACACCAACGTGATGGCCGGTCGCGCCGGCGCGCCCGACGACGAGGGCCGCTACGGCGGGATCCTCTACCTGCCCGCCACCGAGGCCAACGGCTTCTTCCCGGACCCGCCGGCCCAGGGCGCGGCCGACGTCGTCTACCTGTGCTCGCCGAACAACCCGACGGGCTCCGTCGCCTCCGCGACGGCCCTGGGGCGCTGGGTCGAGTGGGCCCTCGCGAGCGACGCGCTCGTCGTCTTCGACGCCGCCTACGCTGCCTTCATCCAGGACCCGGCGTTGCCGCGCTCGATCTACGAGATCCCGGGCGCCGAGCGCTGCGCCGTCGAGATGCGGAGCTTCTCGAAACGCGCGGGCTTCACCGGGCTGCGTTGCGCCTACACCGTGATCCCGAAGGCGGTCACCGGGGCCACCTCCTCCGGCGAGCGCATCCCCCTCGCACGGCTCTGGAACCGGCGTCACGCCACCAAGTTCAACGCGGTGCCGTACCCGATCCAGCGCGCCGCCGAGGCCGTCTTCAGCCCCGAGGGTCGCAAGCAGACCCGCGAGCAGGTCGCCTTCTACATGGAGAACGCGCGCCTCCTGCGCGAGGGCCTCGGCGCCGCCGGCTTCCGCGTCTTCGGCGGCGAACACGCGCCCTACATCTGGCTCGAGGTCCCCGAGCGCGGCAGCTCCTGGGCCTTTTTCGACCGGCTACTCGAGGGCGCCCAGGTGGTCGGCACCCCCGGCGCCGGCTTCGGCCCCGCCGGCGAGGGCTACTTCCGCCTCTCCGCGTTCAACAGCCGCGCCAGGGTCGAAGACGCCATCCACCGCATCACCACCAACTTCGGCTAGTCGCGGCTCCCGACCGTTCCGCGGTCCGCGCCTCACGGTCGACCCAGCGCGACACAAGGGGACCCAATGAGCCCTCTGCGCCCCGTTTTCGCGCCGAGGGCGGGGGGTCGTGGAGCGACAACTCGAGCGCAGGCCGCCCCTGCGCCTCCGCGCAGCGACACGCACCACGTTGACCTCGCAGCCACGAGGCGGCCGAGCCATTGGCGCGGAACGACCCCCCGCCCTCGGCGGCGTCAGCAACGAGCCAGCGTCAGCGTTCCAGCTTCTTGAAGCGAAATCGCTTCGGCGCATCCGGATCGTCGCCGTGCCGCCGACGTCGATCCGCTTCGTAGGCCTCGAAGTTGCCCTCGAACCACTCGACGTGGCCCTCGCCCTCGAAGGCCAGGATGTGGGTGGCGATGCGGTCGAGGAACCAGCGGTCGTGGGAGATCACGACCACGCAACCCCCGAAGCCGAGCAGCGCCTCCTCGAGGGCGCGCAGGGTGTCGACGTCGAGGTCGTTGCTGGGCTCGTCGAGGAGCAGGACGTTGCCGCCGCTGCGCAGGAGCTTCGCGAGGTGCACGCGGTTGCGCTCGCCCCCGGAGAGCGTGGCGACGGGCTTCTGTTGGTCGCTGCCCTTGAAGCCGAAGGAGGAGACGTAGGCGCGCGAGGCGATCTCCCGAGACCCGATCTGGATGCGCTCGTCGCCGCCGCTGATCTCCTGCCACACGTTGTGCTCGCCTTCGAGGGACTCGCGGCTCTGGTCCACGTAGGCGAGCCGTACGGTCTCGCCCAGGCGCAGGGTGCCGGCGTCGGGGGGCTCCTGGCCCACCAGCATGCGGAACAGCGTGGTCTTGCCGACCCCGTTGGGGCCGATCACGCCGACGATGCCGCCGGGCGGCAGCTTGAACGAGAGGTCCTCGATCAACACGCGGTCGTCGAAACCCTTGGTGAGCCCGTCGGCCTCGATCACCACGTCGCCGAGCCGGGGTCCCGGCGGGATCGCGATCTCGACGCTCTCCGGAAGACGCTGCTCTTCCTCGGCGCGCAGCTCGTCGAAGCCGCGGATCCGGGCCTTGCTCTTGTTCTGGCGCGCCCGGGGCGCCATGCGGATCCATTCGAGCTCGCGGTCGAGGGTGCGGCGACGGGTCGAGGCCTGCTTCTCCTCGACGTCGAGACGCGCCTGTTTCTGCTCGAGCCAGGAGCTGTAGTTGCCCTGGAAGGGGTAGTAGGCGCCGCGGTCGAGCTCGAGGATCCACTCGGCGGCGTTGTCGAGGAAGTAGCGATCGTGGGTGACGGCGATGACCGCACCGGGATAGCTCTGCAAGTGGCGCTCGAGCCACTGCACCGACTCGGCGTCGAGGTGGTTGGTGGGCTCGTCGAGGAGCAGGAGGTCGGGCTTCTGCAGGAGCAGCCGACACAGCGCGACCCGGCGACGCTCGCCGCCGGAGAGGTGATCGACCACGGCGTCGGCGGGGGGCAGCTGTAGCGCGTCCATCGCGATCTCGAGACGCCGCTCGAGCTCCCAGCCGTCGACCGCCTCGATACGGTCCTGGAGTGCGCCCTGCTCGGCGATCAGCGCGTTCATGCCGTCGTCGTCGAGCTCCTCGGCGAAGCGCGCCGACACCGCCTCGAAGTGCTGGAGGAGGTCGCGGACCTCGGCGACCCCGTCTTCGACACACTCGCGGACGGTGGCACCGTCGGGGAGCTCGGGCTCCTGGGGAAGGTGTCCGATCACCGCCCCCTCCGCGGCGCGGGCCTCGCCGCCGAACTCGTGGTCTTCGCCCGCCATGATCCGCAGCAGGGTGCTCTTCCCGGTGCCGTTGGGCCCGACGACGCCGATCTTGGCGCCGACCAGAAACGAGAGGTTCATCCCCTCCAGCACGACGCGGCCGTCGGGCAGCGCCTTGCGGAGGTCCTGGACGGTGTAGACGAAGTCGGCCATCGGGCTCCTAGCTTGCGGCGTCGGCGCGAAGCCGCTGGATCAGACTCGAGGTGTCGAGGCGGCCCCCGCCCCGTTGCTGGAGCTCGGCGTAGAACTCGCTCACCAGCGCGGCGACCGGCAACGCCGCGCCGTTGCGTGTCGCCTCGCCCAGGGCGATGCCCAGGTCCTTGACCATCCAGTCGACGGCGAAGCCGAAATCGAAGCGGTCTTCGATCATGGTCGCGGCCCGGTTCTCCATCTGCCAGGAGCCCGCGGCGCCCTGCGAGATCACCTCCACCACCGCCCGCGGGTCGAGACCGGCGCGCTCGGCGAAGTGGAGCCCTTCCGAGAGCCCCTGGAGCAGCCCGGCGATACAGATCTGGTTCACCATCTTGGTGAGCTGCCCGGCGCCGGACGGCCCGAGACGCTTCACCGTCTTCGCGAAGTGGCCGATCCAGGGCCGGGCGCGTTCGAAGGCCGCCCCGTCGCCGCCGACCATCACGGTCAGGGCGCCGCGCTTGGCCCCCTCCTCGCCACCGGAGACCGGCGCGTCGAGGAACGCGACGTCGCGGGTGGCGGCGCGAGCGCAGAGCTCGCGCGTGACGTCGGCGGACACGGTGGTGTGATCGACGAAGATCGCGCCCGTCTCCATCGCGCCGAGGGCGCCCTCCTCGCCCAGACAGATCGCGCGGAGGGCGTCGTCGTTGCCGGTGCACGCAAACACCGCCGCGGCGCCCCGGGCCGCCTCGGCGGGGGTCGCCGCCGGCGTGCCCCCGTGCGCGACGCACCAGCGCTCGGCGGGCCCGGGGCTGCGGTTCCACACGCGCACGCGGTGTCCGGCGGCCGCCAGGTGGCCGGCCATCGGCGCCCCCATCGCGCCGAGGCAGAGAAACGCGAGGGTCTCGCTCATCGGGGGTCCTCTCCGGTGAAGTGCGCGAGGTCCGCGCACCAGGCGTTGCGACGGGTCGCGACGAACTCGATCAAGGTCGGCGCGCCGCGAAAGAGCGACGTCTCGCGGTACTGGGCGTACTTCTCGCGGAGCTCGGCGCTGGCGCGCGCGAAGCGGGGGTGCGCCGCGTCCTGGCGGATCTCGCCGCGGCCCTCCAGATGCACCCACCACAGCCGCGACCAGTCGTCGGCGTAGTGGTCGAGGAGCAGCGTCGCCCGCGGGTCGCGGCGCAGGTTGCGCACGCGTTCGAGCTCGCGGTCCTCGCGTTTGGGCTTTCCGTCCACGGGAATCCAGAACGCGTCGTCCGACACGACGAAGACCACCGGGACGAGGTGGGGACGGCCGTCGTCCCGCAACGTGGCGAGACGCGCCACCGGACAGGCCCGGAGACGCGCGTCGATCGCCTCGTCGGGCGGCGCGGGAGACATGGGCAAGGTAGTAGCATGATGGCGCGCCGCGGAAAGCGTCCCGCCCCGCGTCCAGGCGCGCCCGCGTGGTAGCATGCCGCCGCAGCCATGGAACGGATCCTGTCTCTGCTCCCGAGCACCACCGAGATCGCCGGCGCCCTCGGGCTGGCGCACCGGTTGGTCGGTCGCTCCCACGAGTGCGACCTCCCCTTCGGCGTGTCGTCGCTCCCCGTGGTGACCGAGCCCAAGATGGACATCGAGGCGCCGAGCCGCGAGATCGACCGTCGGGTGAAGGAGCTGGTGCGCGACGGACTCTCGGTCTACCGGGTCGACGCCGAACGGGTGCGGACGCTCCGCCCCGACGTGATCCTCACCCAGACCCAGTGCGAGGTGTGCGCCGTGACCCCGGGCGACCTCCGCGAGGCCCTCGCGGCCTGGGTCGACGGGAGTCCGGAGCTCGTCGCGGTCGAGCCCAACACCCTCGACGACGTCGTCGAGGACTTCGCCCGGGTCGGCCGCGGCTGTGGCGTGAGCGAGCGCGGGGAGGCGCTGGCCGCACGGGAGCGCGCCCGGATCGAGGCCCTGAGCCGCGAGGCCCGGCACCCCGGAGCGCGGCCGCGGGTGGCGTGTCTCGAGTGGATCGACCCGCACGACGAGCTCGGGGAGCCAGTTGCCACAGCCCATCGGCGGGTCGATCCACTCGTGACACGCCACCCGCGGCCGCGCTCCGGGGTGCCGGGCCTCGCGGCTCAGGGCCTCGATCCGGGCGCGCTCCCGTGC
>JANQRO010000009.1 GCA_028284525.1 Myxococcota bacterium
CCCGGCTCAGATACTTCATCCCACAATCCGGGGAGGCGACGAGGCGCTCGGCGTCGACGTAGGGGAGGGCCCGGCGGATCCGTTCGGCCAGGATCTCCACGCTCTCGACGTCGTTGCTCGACAGGTCGACGACGCCGAGGAGGATGGTCTTCTCGGAGAGGTCGCGCAGGACGCCCAGGTCGAGGTGCGGCTGGGCGGCCTCGATCGAGACCTGGTCGACGACGCAGTCGGCGAGGCCGGAGAGGAACGCGTAGGCCTTGGGTTTGTCCTGCGAGACCACGAAGCCGTAGCCAAAGCACAGGTGGATCGCGGTGGTGACGCCCACGCCCTCGAGGGCGCGGTCGACCGCCGCCACCGCGTAGCGGGCGGCGCCGTCGGGGTCCTGTCGCAGCCAGGGCTCGTCGAGCTGGATGACGTCGGCGCCCGCCGCCTCGAGGTCGCGCACCTCGGCGTTGACCACGTCCGCGTAGGCCATCGCCAACGCCTCCGGGTCGTCGTAGTACTCGTCCTTCGCCTGCTTGCTCAGCGTGAAGGGGCCGGGAAGGGTGATCTTCGTGCGCCGGTCGGTGTGGCGACGCAAAAAGCGCAGGTCGTCGACCTCGACCGGGCCGGGGCGCCGGATCGGCCCGACCACGCGGGGGAGCGGCATCTCGAAGCCCTGCACCTGGCGGAGGAAGGGCGTCTCGGTGTCGATCCCGTCGAGGGCATTCGCGAAGCGGTTCGAGTAGGACTCCCGGCGCATCTCGCCGTCGCTGATCACGTCGACCCCTGCGCGTTCCTGGTCGCGGATCGCGAGGAGCGTCGCGTCGTTCTGGGCCTCCTCGAGCCACGCCGGGTCGACCCGCCAGATCTCCCGGGCGGGGACGCGGGGCACCACCCTCGCCATCAGTCGCTCGCGGTCGACCAGCCAGGCGGGTTGCGGATAGCTGCCGATCACGGCGGTCTCGAGGGGCATCGGGCCTCCACGCGCGGTCGCCAGGGCAGTGGCCGCTCGCCCTCCCGAGGGAGGGCGGGCGCAATGCTGACACACGTCGGCGGAGCGCGCGCCGAGGGTCGCTAGGGAGCCACGTCGAAGAATACCGTCGCGCTGTCCACGCTCCCGTCGGAGAGGTAGAGGTCCGCGTCGACGCGGTGGGAGCCGCTTCCCAGGTCGGCGAGGTCGCTGGGGTTCGCCGTGCTCACCGAGCCGCCCGCCAGATCGTAGGGGGTGAAGCGCTCGGTCTGGTCCGGCCCCCCGGCGCGCGAGGGGTTGTCGATGTAGAACTCGACGCGGTCCACCGGGGCCGCGGGCACCAGAAAGACGTAGGCCGTGGATCCCGTGAGCGTCGCGCCGGCCAAGGGCGTCGCCGGGTCGCGGTCGCGATCGCCGCTCACCCAGAAGCGGTGGGTCGGGGTGCCGACGTCGAAGACCGCGCTGACCACGACCACGCTTCCGTCGTCCCGGGTGATCTCGACACGGATCTCGTGGCTCCCGGCGACGACCGACTCGGTGTCGAAGGGGTTGGCCGCGGCCAAGGACCCGCCCCGGAAGTCGTAGGGGACGAGACGTTCGTGCTGGGTGAGCGCGCCGTCCAGGAAGAAGCGGGCCTCGGAGATCCCGGTGTTCGGGAACGCGTACACGTAGACGTCGCCGGTGAGCGTCGCGCCGGCCAGGGGAACTGCCGCACTCCGGTCCGGGTGCTCACTGACCAAGAGCGCGTAGGGCGAGGACGGAGGGGGCGGTGGCGGTGACGCCGCGTCGACATCGATCGAGATGCTCGACGACCCGGTCAGCCCCTCGTCGTCGGTGACGGTGAGGGTCGCGGTGTAGCGCCCGGGAGCGCCGTAGGAGTGCTGGGGCGCGACGCCGCTCCCCGTCGACCCGTCACCAAAGGTCCACGCGTAGGAGAGGATCGCACCGTCGTCGCTGGAGCCGCTCCCGTCGAAGCTCACCGGCAGGGGTGCTTCCCCCGAGCGCGGCGTCGCCGACGCGACGGCGCTCGGGGGGAGGCCGGTCGCACCGTCGTTCGCCACGTCGAACCAGGCCTCCACGATCGCGACACCGCCGCCGTCGAGGGTCACCGAGACCTCGATGTGGTGGGCGCCGTCGCTCTGGGTGGTCGTGTCGAAGGGGTTGGCCGCCGCCAAGGACCCGCCCCGGAAGTCATAGGGGATCAGACGCTCGATCTGCATGAAGGTTCCGTCGAGGGAGAAGTGCGCCTCGTCCACACCGGTGTTGGGGAGCATGTGGATGTAGACGTCACCGACGAGAGCGGCGCCTTCGAGAGGAACCGCACCGCTCCGGTCGGGGGAGGTGCTCACCCAGAGCGTGTAGGGAGAGGGGGGGGTCGGCTCCGGATCGGAGACACCGATGGCTTGGCTCGCGGTCGAGACGAGCCCCTCGTCGTCGGTGACGGTGAGCGTCGCGACGAAGTTCCCGGCCCCGGTGTAGGTGTGCTGGGCGGTGACGCCCGAGGCCGTCGCGCCGTCGCCGAAGGACCACGCGAAGCCCTGGATCGCGCCGTCGTCGACCGAGGAGCTCGCGTCGAAGCTGACGCTGTGGGGCGCTTCGCCTTGAAGCGGCGTCGCGGTGAAGCTCGCGACGGGCGGCGAGCCGCCGCCTCCGCCGGCGCGGGTGAGCAGCACCGCCGCATCCCCCGGGAAGGGCGCCGCGCCGATCGAGCGAACGCCTCCCGCCGACACGCTGCCCCCGTCGGACCAGATGCCGGTCTCGGGGTCGAACCAGCGGATCGCGAAGGTTCCGGTGTCCCCGCCGAGGTCGAGGCTCAAGGAGCCGCCGTCGGCGTGATAGAGCGCGTAGCTGTCCCCGGGACGCGCCAGGACAAAGGTCTTGCCTCCCGCGCTCGAGCTGGCGAGGTCGGCCCGCGGCGTCATCAGCCAGAACGGCGTGGCGTCGAGAAAGCGCAGGGCGTGTCCGGTCCAGCGCAGCGGGCCGTCGATGTCGCGAAAGTCGTCGATGCGCTGGTCGAAGGTGTGCCCACCGTTCGCGTCCTGGAGGTACCACTCGAAGCCGCCACCGCCCGAGAGGTAGGTCGCCCACATGTAGAACGTGCGCCCGAAAGGGTGGCCTCTTTGGGGGTCACCCGGGTCGTTGCGAATGTTCTGGGGTTCGTCGAGAGAGATCACCCACGGGTGGCCGCTCTGCGCCGACCGACCTCGCCACTCTTCGATGACGTCGCCACCACTGAAGTAGCCGTCGAGCACCTGGAACGACGTCGCGTCGAAGGAGGGATCGCCGAGCAGGGGCGCGTAGGTGGTCTCGAGTTGGTTGGTTCGGGAGTGGTTGGTGACCGGGTGGTCGTAGGGATCGAGGCTCTTCAGGTGGGCGGCAAACGCCTTGCGGTTCGCCGTGCTGTAGTCGTTCTCTTCCCCGAGATTCCACTGGAGCCCCGGGTGGTGTCCGAAACGCGCGACGAGCTCCCGGTAGTAGAGCTTGCGCTCGACACCCAGGGTGCCGTTGTCGTGGTAGCGCTCGTTGGCGGACTCGGTCTCGGCGAGCTGGACGTGCAGAAAGATCCCGCGGGAGCTCGCGTGGGTGAACACCGTCTCCCACTGCCGGAGCTTGCTGGTGTCGTAGTGGGTCTTGTCCTGCTCGGCGACGGTGGGGAAGGTGTCTCGCCCGTCACCGCCGACGTTCATCGGCAGGAAGTAGACGCTGTTGACGCCGGTGTCGGCGAGGTAGTTGAGCGCGCCGATGAGCCCACGCCCCGCACCTCCGTTCCAGTCGGGGTCTCCCGGGCGCCAATCGCCCACGTGGGCGCTGAAGCTGTGTCCTGCGTCCGGCGTGTTGTCGAAGCCGCTGTAGCCCAGGAGGTTCTCCGGGATGTTCGGCCCGCCCTTGATCCAGCGTTCGCCGCTTCCCAGAAAGGCGAAGTAGTGCCCGCCGGCGTAGGTGAGGCGTCCGCGATTCGGGCTCCGGAAGTCATTCCCGGTCTTGTCGCTCGGCGCGACCACGAAGCTCCCCGAATCGCCGTCGAAGGAGGTGGGCGCCCCCGCGGCCGGGTCGAGGGAGACGGCGACGTCGCTCCCCAAGCGAAACGACGCCGTGTAGTCCCAGGTGCCCGGCTCGTCGGGGGCAAAGCGACAACGCCACAGCGCGCCGGTCGACCCCGAAGCGCCGTCGGCGTCGAAGAAGCCCGGGACGTCGTAGCGCTGGCCCGAGGGGCCGGTAAACGCGCACTGGAGCCGATAGTCGAGAAAGGGATTCGGTGACGAATCGGCTTCGTCGTGGGCCGGCCCGACAAAGCGCAGCGTCACCCGGTGCCAGGTCTTCCGCTCCCCCTCGACGACCGCGGCGGTCGCGGGCAACGCGGCGAACACCAGCGACACACAGCCCCAGATGGAGATCCACCGAACGCGAAGAGATTCCGGCACACGGGCTCCCAGAACGCGGGGCGGCGTGATGTTGAACGGCCGTCGTCGGGGGAATCGCGGTCCGGGAAGGTGTGCGGAGTGCTCCCCGGGGTCGGCTCACACGTGCGCTCCGCACGCTTCGCCCGTCGAATGACTGTGTTCTTTGAGCCACGTGTTGTATTGCCATCAAGCTCGAGATGCAAGTATTCGCCGCAACAATTTTTGTTTTTGTCACAAATACCGTTTGTTGCTCTGTTCATAACATCGTTTGATTTTTCTATTGAGTTGATTTCCCCCCGTTTCGTTTCCGCCCGACGCGCGCGACCTTCTCGGCGGAGGCCCGACCCTTGGACGTCCCGTACACCATCCGCCTCGCGCGCCCCGACGAGTTCGAGGCGCTGCGGGAGATCGAGAACGCGGCGGCGGCGCTCTTCGCTGGGACGCCCTATGCCGCGGCGGTCGAGGGCGACGCCACGACGGCCGCCGACTTCGCGGAGGCCCAGGCCTCCGGACATCTCTGGGTGGCCGCCGGGGCGAACGATGCGCCGGTGGGGTTCGCCTTCGTCGAGATCCACGCCGGCTGCGCCCATCTCGACGAGCTCGATGTCCACCCCGACCACGGGCGCCGCGGGGTGGGCGCGGCGCTACTCGACGCGGTCTGCGACTGGGCGCGAGCGGCCGGGTACCCCGCGGTGACGTTGACCACCTATCGGGACGTCGCGTGGAACGCGCCCTTCTACTCCAGACGGGGCTTCGAGGTCCTGCCCCACGACGCACAACACGCGGCGCAGCGTGCGCTGGTGGCGACGGAAGCCCGGCGCGGGCTCCGTCCCGAAGATCGCTTCTTCATGTGCAAACGGCTCGCCGCCGCGGAGTCCTAGCGATCTGCCGGGCCCCGCTCGATCGGGAGGCTGGCGTCGGCGGCCCACTCGCCCATCGAGCCGTCGTAGGTGACGACGTTGTCGTACCCCAGCCGGTAGAGCATGAAGTTGTCGACGGTGGCCGAGATGCCGCCTCCGCAGTACGTCACGATCCGGTCCGCGCGGTCGACGCCCACCTCTTCAAAGTGACGCGCAGCCTCGTCCAGGGAGACGAACTCGCGGGTCTCGCGGAGCAGGCGAAGGGCCGGGACGTTGACGCTTCCGGGGATCCGCCCGGGGCGGCCGTAGCGACTCTCCCCCTCGCCCAGGTGGAACTCCGGGTTGAGGGCGTTGATCAGACAGGCGTCCGCTCGGCCGAGCTCGCCGCGGACCGCGTCGCGTCCCACGAAGAGCCGTCGCCGCTCCCCCACGACGAAGCGCGCCCGCGGATAGCGACACGGCTCGTCGCTCACCGGTCGTCCCGCGGCCTGCCAGGCCTCCCATCCGCCGTCGAGCACCGCGGTGTCGTCGAAGCCCAGCGCGCGCAGCATCCACCACACCCGGGTCGCCCACATGATGTGGCCGGCGCTGTAGAGGATCACCCGCGCTCCCGGTCCGATACCCCGCCGCGAGAAGACGTCCACGAGCTGGGTCTCGGGCGGCACGGTGAAGTGGAGGGGCGACGCCGCGTCCGAGAGTTCCCCCGACACATCGAGAAACCCCGCGCCGGGGATGTGCGCCGCGTCGTACTCCGCGCGGCCTGGGACGGGGTGGTAGGGTCCGTCCCCGGGTCGTGGCGGGCGCAGGAAGGTCGTGCAGTCGTAGATCCGCAGCGCGGGATCGTCCAGCTGGCGCTCCAGCCAGTCCCCGTCGACGAGGACGCGCTCCCGCGCGGGGTCGGGGGTCGTGGTCATGGTCTCTCCGTCTCTCCGGATGCCCGGTCCCCGGGGCCCGTGGCGCTCCGCTTGGCACGCCGGGTCGACACTATACACTCGGCCCGATTCCCTCCGGAGGACGTGTGGATGGCTGGAAGCTCTCGTGTCGTCGCGGTCGCGCTCGTGTGGATGCTGGCGTCCGGTGTCGCGACAGCCTCGGAGGACGTCGAGGCCGAGGCGCGGCCGGCACCGATCGAGCTCTATGCGCCCGCGCTCGTGTCCCAGCCCGACACGCGTGCCCAGGGAGCCCTCGACGGGATGACCCGGGTATTCGGCGTGCCCTTCTTCGCGCTCCGCGCGGCGCTGGTCGTCCCGGGCGCGACCGCCGGCGAGATCGGCAACGGCCTCCTCGTGCTCCTCGACCGCCCGGCTCCCGGGACCCTTCCCCACGCCGAGCCGGGCTGGCTGTGGAACGGCGCGATGCGGAGCCTGCGCGACGACTGGAACGAGAGCACGCCGGGACGCTGAGGCCGCGGCGCTCGAGCGCAGCCCCCGCCGCCGCTACTGGCTCACGAGCAGCTGGCGGTGCTCCAGGTAGAAGAGCCGCAGCAGGTCGTACTCGAAGGGGCCCAGCTCGCCGAAGTGAAAGGGCGTGTCGTCCCGCAGCTGGATCGCCTGGAGCACGAAGATCGAATAGAGGTAGGGCCGGTCGCTGATCGGATTCCCGAACGCGAAGTGGGAGATCGCCGCCACCGTCGCGCGGTCGACCACGATGCCGAAGGCGTCGCGGGTCGAGGAGGGCCCGAGGATCGGCAACATGAGAAAGGGCCCCGGGCCCACCCCATAGTGGCCGAGGGTCTGCCCGAAGTCTTCGTTGTAGCCCACGAGGCCAAAGCGCGTAGCGGGATCGAAGAACCCGGCCAGCCCGACCGTCGAGTTCACGACAAAGCGCCCCAGCGTCCCCGCCGACTTCTTCGGACTCAACTGGAACACCGAGTTGGTGAAGATCGTGACCTGGCCCAGGTTCGAGAAGAAGTTCGAGAAGCGCTGACGTACGAAGGACGGAAACACGAAGCGATAGCCGCGTAGCACGGGCGTCCACACCCGTCGGTCGAAGCCCTGGTTGAAGCGGTGGATGCCGCGGTTCATCCCCTCCCAGGGATCGTGGCGGTCGATCAGGCCGGGACCCGGGTCGTCGAGGGACGCGGCGGGCTGCGCATCCGCGCCCGTCGGGAGCAGGAGGCACAGCGCGAGAAGGATCCCCGCCAGGTGTTTCCCCGTCGCGGGGGTTCCCACAAGGTGCTTCCCCGTCACGGCTGCGGCCCCTCGAGGAAGGCGCGCATCGCGGCGACGGTGTCGCGGTGCTGCAGGTTTCCGCAGTGTCCGCCGGAGGGGAAGATGGTGGCGCGATCGCCGAAGGTCTCGCGGAGGAACGCGAGGTTCGCCGGCGACAGGATGAAGTCGTCGGCGTTGGTCACGAGGCCCACGTGGTCGGCGTCTCGCAGAAAATCGCGGATCACCGCGAGGTCGGAGCCGCGGATCAACGCCTCCTTGTCGAGCGCCGGGTCGCGCCCGCTCCAGTAGGGGACGAGCAGGTCGTCGACGTAGCGTTCGAAGGGCCAGCGCGCGGAGCGCTTGAAGGGGACCGTGAGTGAGGTGGTGACGCCGAGGGGGACGTCGCGTTCGACGACGTGGCCTCCTCCCCGAAGCGCGTCGGCGGTGAACACGATGTTCGCGGAGGCGAGCCGGAACACCGCCGCGATCATGCCTTGCAGGGTCTCTCGTCGGGGCACCCGGCCCTCGGCGATCATCCGCTCGGCGACGCGGTACAAGAGCTCGCTGTCCAGCTCGACGCCGCGCTGCTCGCGGGTGTACGCCGAGATCTCGGCGAAGAGCCCGGTGATGATGCGCTCGGCGCTCGCGGGACCGTCGGGAAGACCCGCCTCGAAGAGGCGGTCGAGGATGCGCACCGACGTGAAGAGGTTGACCGAGGGGTTGATCAGGAGGATCCGCTCGAAGTCGAAGACCCGCTCGCGCGCGTCGAGGGCGCCGAGAAAGGCCGCCTGGCTGGCGCCCAGGCTGTATCCCGAGAGCAGCACCCGGCTCACCGCTACGCGTCGCGGCAGATCGTCGCGCACCGTCTGCATCACCGCGTAGAGGTCCGAGACGTCGGCTTCCATCCAGCCGGGCATCGACGCCTCGGAGGCGGTGACGAGGAAGTCGGGTGCCGTCGGTGACGAGAGCAGTACGACGTGGTAGCCGGCGTCGAAGAAGACGCGCTGGAGAAAGCGCATCTTGCCCGAGCGATGGGTCGCCCCGGTGCCCGCGACGACGAACATCAGCGGCGCCTCGCCGCGCTGGGCGGAGAGGGTGTAGGCGAACGCGTCGCGATCGAAGAAGACGCGCGGGGGCTCGCGGTCGGGGAAGCGCGTGACCCGGCGGATCCGCTCGGGGACGCTCCCCGGGAGCTCGGCCTGGTCGGCCCGCGCCGTGCCGACCACCGTCGCGAGATAGGGGTCGCGAAACGGATCTCCGGGCTCTGTGGCCCGCGCGCCGAGCGCGAGGACACCACCCACGACGAGGACGAGTACGACGGTGACGGATCGCATCGGCGATGCCTGATAGCACAGCCGTCAGAGTCGATGCCCACTCCCGGGCCGGCGCGCCGCTCGCGTGCCCCAGTTGCCGACGCGCCTGCGGTTGTGGGACCTTGGCCCCTCCCGGACTGCCTCGAGAGCGCTCTGGGTCGTTTGGAGACCGCGATGCACGCCGCCCTCTTCCGCTTCGTCCTCGCCCTCGCAGTCCTCCTGCCCGGCCCCGCGGTCGGCGCCGACGAGGACGCTGGGCGCACGGTGCTGGCGGGCCTCGAGGACCCGTCCCATTTCGAGGTGGACGCCGCCGACTTCGTACCGATGGCGCTCCTCGACGGCCCCGGCTACCGGATCGAGCGCCGCGCCTACGGCGACGGGTTCTCGGTCCATTTCCGCATGACCACGGACGCCGGCAGCGAAGAGCTCGAGAGCGTGGAGGCGCTGCACCAACGTCTCGACGAGCTGCGCGCCCTCGCCGGTCTCGAGGAGATCGGGCGCTCCGAGGTCTTCCTCGACGCCGTCGAACGCGGGATCACCGCGCCGGTGCGCGGGGCGGGGGAGCTGCTGAACGATCCGACCGGAGCCGTGGGAGGCGCCGTCACCGGACTTGGGCGCTGGGTCGGAAACGTGGGTCGCTCGGCGGTGAGCCGCGATCCCGACCAGGAAGGGGTGCTCTCGGCGCTCACCGGCTACGAAGCGGCCAAGCGGGGCTTCGCCCTCGAGTTCGGCGTCGACCCCTGGACCTCCTACGAGCCGCTCCAGAAACGGCTGGCCTCGATCTCACGCACCGCGGTGGCGGGGGGGCTCAGTACCTCGGTCGCGATGGGCGCCGTCACCCGCGGGAGCGACTGGGGGACCGCGGTCAAGGCCCTCGGGCTCAGCTCGAAGATGAACGCCGTGGTCGCGCAGAATCCCGCCCAGCGGCTCCGCGCGCTCAACAGCGAGCGTCTGGTGGAGATGGGGATCGCCGACTACGAGGCCGATTCCTTCCGGCGCAACTTCAACTACACGCCGATGCAGCAGGCGCAGATCGTCGACGCCCTCGACGCGATGGGGAACATCCAGGGTCGCGCGGTGTTCCTGTCCCACGCCGCCGCGGCTCCCGACGACGCCCTCGCGCGCTACATGGTGCTGCGCGCCCAGATGCTGAGCCGCTTCGTCACGACGCGCGGGCCCGCCGACATCGTGTCGGTGGGCGGGCTCCCGTGGGTTCGCACCCAGGACGGCGTCCTCGCGACGACCCTTCCCCTCGACTACCTCACCTGGACCCCCGACCTCGCCGCCGGCGTCGTCGACGCCACGGCCAGCATCGAGGGGATGGGGCTCCGCTCCCGCGAAGTGTGGGTCGAGGGCCGGGTCGACGACGAGGCGCGTCGGCGTCTCGAGGACGCCGGCTGGGCGGTGCGCGAGCGGGTGGCGCTCACGCCGCGAAACGCAGCGGCGGCCGCCGCGCCCTCGGCTCCACCGGCTGGCTAGCGAAACACCCCGAAGGGGCCGAAGCCGATGCGCTGGTGCTGGCCGAGGTCGGTCACGGCGGCGGTGAGGTAGAAGCTGGGCTCGGGGTAGAGCTGCGCCACGCGGAAGAATCGCGTGAAGCCCAGCGCCGGCTCCTCGCCGGTGTCGAAGAACATGACGCCGTGGTAGCTCTGGCCGGGTGCGAGGACGGTCTCGCGAAAGCTCAGCTCGGCGAGAAACCGGTCGATGCGTTTCGCCGTACCGCCGGTCACGATGCCCAGACGGTCCTTCACGACCCGGCTCACCGAGTCGAGGGGGATCGGGTCGATCACGTCCTGACCCCGGACGACGAAGACGTCCGCCGGTCCGACCCGCACCCGCACCGGCCCGCGGTTGGTGACCACGATCTCGACCGGGTAGATCCCGTGGCGAGCGAGGTTCGCGCCAAAGAACTTTCGCGAGCGCCGCGGCTGGGTGATCGCGTCGATCGCGAGCCACACGCCGCGGTTCTCTTCGGCGAGGGGGTAGAGGTCGGCTTTGCGCTGGGGGAGCTCGACCAGGTCGTAGGAGGCGCAGCCCGCGAGAAGGGCCACCCCCAGCGCGAGGGCCGGGGACAGGGAGAGGCGAGGTCGACGCAGCATGGATCGGAGCTCCCCGCGATGGGCAGGTGGGTTGCCCCCAGGGTGAGCAAGGATCGTACCGGCGCCCCGAAGTCCGCCCCGCGCTCCGTGCGCCAGGTGCTTGGGCGGGCGCTTGCGTACGAGGCGCGGACTGGCGCCGGGGCCAGACGGAAGCAAACTGCCCATCTTGGGTGAATCGTCGACCCGTCGCCTGGCCCCCGTCGCGGGGTCGGGGAGGTCGGCCGCGTCGTCGCGCGGAAAGGGGGGCCGCCGCCGTGATCATCACCGTCGTCAACCTGTCGAGCACCGTCGACGCCGAGGTCCAGGAGGTGATCCGCGCGATCAACCGTCAGCTCCGCGAAGACTTCGCGCCGCACTGGCACCGCCACGCCCAGCTGCGCCTCGAAGGCCCGATCGGCCGGCGCCCCGATCGCGATCACCCCGAAGAGCTGCGCGGGGACGCCATCCTCTACCTCTGGGACGAGATCGACCAGGCCGACGCCCTCGGCTACCACGACCTCAACTACCGGGGGATTCCGTTCGGGGTCGTCTTTAGCGAACTCGCCGCCGAGCTCGGCGAATCGTGGACCGTGACCCTCTCCCACGAGGCCCTCGAGCTGGCGATGGATCCCGAGGCCAACCTGTTGGCGCGGGGCCCCCACCCCGAGGATCCCGGTCGCAGCGTCTACCACTGGTACGAGCTCTGCGATGCGGTGCAGGCCCAGCACTACGAGATCGACGGGGTGGCGGTGTCGAACTTCGTGCTGCCCCTCTACTTCACCGAGGGCGACGAGACCGGCTCGCGCAACGACTTTCTCGGAGACGACGAGCAGCCGTTGGCCTCCTTCGGGGTCGCGCCGGGCGGGTACATCGGCTTCTTCGACCCCGAGACCGGCCGCCACGAGCAGTACCACGCCCCCGACGCCGAGTCGCAGCGGCGCTACGCGGCGCGCTCTCGGGCCGGCTTCACCCGGCGCACGGTCCGACGCCAGGAGGAGCGCGTGGTCGAGCCGCTGATCCGGCGCATCCTCGGGGCCGGTGAGGTGCCCGGTCCCCGCTTCGACGCCTTCTCGGTGGAGGTCGCGGCGCGCGCCGACGCCTACGACGTCCTCGACGCGGCACTCCGGGAGGTTCTCGGGCTCCGGTGGCGACGCGACTACGGAGCCTACGAGCCCAGTGCGCCGGTGGGTCCCGCCGATCGGGCCGCCTACGAGCTCGTGCCCCGGGGCGCTCCTCCGAGCGCGGCGGAGGCCTGGGAGACGGCCCAGCGACTGCGACGCCAGCCGGGGGTCCTCGACGTGGAGCCCGAGTTCGTGCTCTTCCAACCCGATTCCGAGGTGATCCGCGAGCTGCCCACCCCGGTGCGACGCTTCACGCTCTTCGGGGGCGCCCACCTCCCGGCCTCGTCGGCCTGCGACTGGAGTGTGCGGCAGATGCGCGCGGATCAGGTCTGGGGCGACACCCGCGGCGCCGGGATCCGCATCGCCCACCCGGACACCGGCTACACCGAGCACCCCGAGATCTCCGCGCGGATCGACACGAGCGTCGACCGGGACCTGGTGGCGGAGCCCGAGGACGACGACGCCCGGGCCGAGCTCGCCCAGGATGACTGGAACTTCGGCGGGCCGGGACACGGCACCGCCACCGCGAGCGTGATCGTGGCCCCGCCGGGTCCGCGGGACGCGGGGCTCTCCGCCTGTGACGGCGACGCACTCTGCGAGGAGGACGGCAGTGCCCAACCGCTCTTCGTGAGCGGGGTGGCCCCGGACGCCACGGTGGTGCCGCTCCGCGTCTCGAACGGCGTCGTGCACTTCTCGTGGCGGGCCGTGCGGCGGGCGATCGAGCACGCCGTGGCCGAAGACCTCCCGATCGTGTCGATGAGTCTCGGGGGTCCGCTGCCGAGCCGGCGCACCCGCGCCGTGATCGCCGCCGCCGTCGAGCGGGGGACCGTGCTCGTGGCGGCCGCCGGCAACGACGTTCCCTTCCGACCCGTGGTGTGGCCGGCGCGCTATCCCGAGGTGGTGGCCTGCGCGGCGACCAACGCCGAGGGCCGCCCTTGGGGGGGCTCCTCCCGGGGCGAGGCGATCGACATCTGCGCCCCCGGTGAGAGCGTCTGGCGTGCCTACACCGAGCGCGACGAGGCCGGCGCCGAGCGCTACCGGATCGGGCGGAGCAGCGGCACCTCCTACGCCACCGCCGCGGTGGCCGGGGTGTGTGCGCTCTGGATGGCGCATCACGGGCGCGACGCCCTCCGGGCCCGCTACGGAGCACGGCTCGCCGACGCCTTTCGCACGGTGCTCGAGGCCACCGCACGATCGGGTCCGGAGCTCTCCGCGGACGCCTTTGGCCCGGGGATCGTCGATGCCAAGGCCGTGGTCGACTCTCCGCTCCCGATCGTGCGGTGGCCTCGAGCACCGTGCGAAAGGCGTCGGCGAGCCGTGCTCCGTAGCGGGCCCGGAGGG
>JANQRO010000029.1 GCA_028284525.1 Myxococcota bacterium
GGCGCGGCGCTGGCCTGAAAACTCACTCTCCCTCCGGCGGGTCGTCGTCCCGAGGAGCGCCCCACCAGGCGAAGGCGTTGAGGGCGACCACCCCGACGAAACAGAGCGCCGCGACCGCCACCCAGTCCGGCAGACCCAGCCAGATCTCGGGAGCGGCGCCGGGACTGCGATACCACGGCATCGCGACGAGCAGCAGGAGTGCGATCCCCGCGAAGGGGAGCCAGGAGCGCGGCGGAGGCACCGGTGGGATCGACCGCGCGCTAGGCCGACCCGGACACGGAGACACGCCGCGACACCGCGGTGGCCAACGCGGTGAGCCCGCCCGGGGGTCTGGCGGCGGAGCGCGCGATGGATGCCATACAACCTCCTGGTGCGGGCGGCGAAGGTATCACCCGGGCAGAGGATCCAAAAACGCGCGACCCTGTTCCGAGAACGACGCGGGCGCTGCGCCCGGGGAGGACGTCATGGCCAAGATGAAAGCCGCGGTCTTCGTCGAGCCGGGCCGAATCGTGCTGGAAGACAAGCCCCGCCCGAGCCCGGGTCCCGGCGAGGCGCTGCTGCGTGTGACCACCACGACGATCTGTGGCACCGACGTCCACATCCTGAAAGGCGAGTATCCGGTGGCCAAAGGCCTCACCGTGGGACACGAACCGGTGGGTGTCGTCGAAGCCCTCGGCGCGGGTGTCACCGGCTTCGAGGAGGGCCAGCGGGTGATCGCCGGTGCGATCACGCCCTGCGGACAATGCTCGTCGTGTTTCGAGGGACACCACTCCCAGTGCGGCGGGGTACCGATGGGGGGATGGCAGCTCGGCAACAGCGTCGACGGCGCCCAGGCCGAGTACGTGATCATCCCCAACGCCGCGGCCAACCTCTCGCCGGTGCCCGAAGGGCTGAGTGACGAGCAGGTGCTGATGTGTCCCGACATCATGACCACCGGGTTCAGCGGCGCCGAGAGCGGCAAGGTGAAGATCGGCGACACCGTCGCCGTCTTTGCCCAGGGGCCGATCGGGCTCTGCGCCACCGCGGGCGCCAAGCTGATGGGCGCGACCCGCGTCATCGGCGTCGACACCGTCCCGGCGCGTCTCGAGATCTCCAAGCAGATGGGCGCCGACGAGGTGATCGACTTCCAACACAGCGACCCGGTGGACGAGATCCTGCGCATCACCGACGGCCGCGGGGTCGACGTGGCGATCGAGGCCCTGGGGCTCCAGGAGACCTTCGAGCGCAGCCTGCGGGTGTTGAAGCCCGGCGGGACGCTCTCGAGCCTGGGGGTGTATTCGGAAGACCTGCAGGTGCCCCTCGACGCGTTCGCGGCGGGGCTCGGCGACCGCTGTATCGCCACCACCCTGTGTCCGGGGGGCCGCGAGCGGATGCGCCGGATGATGGCCGTGGTCGCTTCGGGGCGGGTGAGCCTCGAGCCCCTCGTCACCCACCGCTTCCGGCTCGACGAGATCGAGGACGCCTACGAGCTCTTCGCCAACCAGCGCGACGGCGTGCTCAAGGTCGCGATCACGCCCTAGCCGGCGGGGGCCGCGGAGTCCGCCACCACGGGCGCGGTCGGCTCCTCCGCCGCGATCGCGGGCCCGTCGATCAGCCCGGCGGCGAGCAGCTCGCCGCGCAGCGACGCGAGGTCGGCGTCCATCTCGGCGAGGGTGCTCGCCCGATAGGCGGCGGTGAGCACGCGGAGCTGTTCGGCGGTGTAGGCGGGGCCGGCCCCAGAAACCGGAACCCCATCCGACCCGTCCCCCCTGTGCCGACGCGCGCCAGCGCGGCGCCGCACCGGACGGTAGGCATCCGGCCCCGAAGCGCCACGGCCCCTCGCAAGCGTCGGTGGCCCACCGTGACGGCGAGCGGGCGCTAGCCCTCCAGGAGCTCCGCCAGCTGGGGCGGCCCCCGGTGGACGATGATGTCCTTCTGCCGGATCCGCCAGGCGTCTCCGACGCGCACGAAGTGGTGCTCGTAGCGCCCGATCACCTCGAGCACCTCGTCGCCTCCGCGCACGATCAGGTCGGCGTCGAGGTAGGACGCGACCCGCGCGTTGTCGGCGTCCTCGAACACGATCCGGACGTTGGCGATCTTGTGGCGTAGCGTCTCGAGCTTCGTCCGGAAGTTCGCGTGGTAGTCGGCGTACCACTGCCGCACCGCGGCGTGTCCCTTCACCACGTCGCCCATCGCGATCAGGGTGGCGTCGGGGTCGTCAAAGAGGGCCGCCACGTCGTCGGCCTCGCCGCGGTCGACGGCGTGGCAGTAGGTGTCGATGACGCGGTGGATCGCCGCCTCGTCGAGCATGCGTTGGGTCGGATCGCTCACCTCGGGGTCTCCTGTCCGGTGGGCCGGGTTGCGGCTGCGCCCGTCCCTGCGTCGCGACCCCTATGATACCCCCATGCCCGACGCCGCTCCCTCGACCCTGCTCGACGAGGCGGTCGCCCTGCGACCGCTCCTGCGCCAGCGGGCCGCCCAGATCGAACGGGAACGCCGCCTCGGGCCCGCGGTCTTCGAGGCGCTGGACGATCTCGGCGCCTTTCGGCTGCAGGTGACGGAGACCTACGGCGGCCGCGGCGCCGATCCCGCCACCTCGCTGCGGGTGGTCGAAGAGATCTCCCGCGCCGACGCGTCGTCCGGGTGGTGCGCGATGGTGGGCACCGAGTCGAGCGCGATCGTGAACGCCCTCCTCGAGCCCGCGGTGGTCCGGGAGATGCTCGTCACCCCGAGCCGCTCGGTGGTGGCGGCCGCCGTGGTCGGCGGCGGCGAGGCCGAGGTCACCGGCGATGGCTACCGCGCGTCGGGGCGCTTCCGCTTTGCCAGCGGTTGCCGCCACGCGAGTTGGCTCGCCGGGCTCTACACGGTGACCGAAGGCGGCGCGCCGCGGCGCAACGCCGCCGGGATCCCCGAGCGCCGGCTGATGTTCTCCCCGGTCTCGGAGGTGGAGATCCTCGACACCTGGGACACCACGGGGCTGCGCGGTACGGCGAGCGACGACTTCGCCGTGCAAGACGTCTTCATCCCCGAGCCGCGGACCACGGGGCTCCTGGCGGTGCCGCGCGACCCGTCGCCGACCTGGCGCATTCCGGTCGGGCTGCGTTTGGCCCAGAGCAAGGCGACCGCGATGACCGGGATCGCCCGCGGCGCGATGGACGCCGTCCACGCGCTGCTCGACCGCGTCCCCTTCGCCGGCGCGGGCCCGGCCCGGGAGGAGGCGCGGGTCCACCTCGCCCTGGCCGAGGCCGAGGCAGCGATCGAGGCGGGACGCGCCTTCCTCTTCGAGACCGTGGCCGAAGTCTGGGAGCGTGCGCTGCGCGGTGACGAGATCCGGGTGGAGGACGTGGCGCGCGGCCGCCTCGCCGTGGTGCACGCGGGGCGCGGGG
>JANQRO010000042.1 GCA_028284525.1 Myxococcota bacterium
CTCGCGCTGCAACCCACCACGGCTCTCGGTCCCAATGCCTCGCACAGCTCCCCGAGCAGGCCCGTGGCGTCGGGCTCCTCTCCCGCCACGAAGAGACAACAGAGGTCCGGCGCGACGTCACCGAGCTGGTCGCGAAGCCCCACGAGGGTCTCGCGCCAACGCTCCGTGTCCCGGGTGCGCAGCGCGGCGCTGACCCAGCTCATGAACGCGTCTCAGTGCAGGGCATCGCCGCCCTCCCCGCCGACGTCCTCGGCTTCCGCGCCGTGTGGTGTCGGACCGGCCTGGTGGTGCACCATGCGCCAGGCCTGACCCTCGCGCACGTAGACATTGGTGGCGATCAACGACCCGGCTCCCAGGTCTTCGGTACAGAGCACCCACGCCGCGTCGCCCGCGATCTGGACCACGGGGCGCAGACAGCGAATCGTGTCGGGTGCGCCCCCTCCTTCGAGGATCGTCCGCCAGCTTCCGATCACCGCTTCGCGCCCGACCAGGAGCGGCCAGCCGGGGTGGATACAGGTGACCTCGCGCCCGCGCGCCCACAGCTCGTCCATGGCCACCATGTCGCGCGCGGCGAAGCAGCGGTAGAACGAAGCGTTCGCGCGCTCGACGGCCCCGATGTCTTCGGCACTCACGACCCGCCTCCCCAACCACGCGTCGGGCTCCGCACCCGCCGACCGCCTGCCACGGCGCGGCGGCTAGAACCCACCGACCGCCTCGCAGCGTAGAGATTGCGGCGCCGCGCGGTCACAGTCGAGGGTTTCCGTCACCCCCCGCGTCAGCGGCGCGCACGCCGTGGAGATCGCGCTCCGCCGCGCCTCCGCCTCGTCGGCGCCGCGAGCGGTCCCGCAGTTCGTGCGCCCGCCGAAATGCATGCAGGCCTCACACTCGACCCCCGCCTGCCCCGCCGAGAGCACCCACATCAGCGCGATTCCCGCGACGATCGCCGCGAACATCAAGACGCCCTTCACCGCATCTCTCCTCGTGTTCCCATTCCGCCTCGCCACCACGTCGCCAGCCCACAGACGAGGGCGTTGCAGCCCAACGCGATCAGCCCGGGGTGGATCCCGGCGATCCGCGGCCAGCCGCCGAGCGCCGCCGCCGTCGCGATCGCCGCGCCGACCGCGAGCCCGGCGAGCACCGCCGGGGCCCGGGCACGGCGCCAGTGGAGCCCGAACACAAACGCCGGGGCGCACTGGACCAGAAGCTCCATCTTGAGCTCGATGAGCCGCCAGAGGGAGAGCCGGGGCAGCAGGGCGAGGACGACCATCGCGAACATGATGGCCACCGCAAGCCGTTTTCCGGCCCGGGTCGTCACCGGGTCCTCCCGGGGCAGCCCCAGGAGATCGCCGGCCACGAGGGAAGAGAGCGTGAGGATCACCGAGTCGGCGGTAGACATGATCGCCGCCAGGGCGCCGACGAAGATGCCCACGGCGACCAGCGTCGCTCCGGGCCCGGCCTCGGACCACAGCCCCAGGAGCCGCGGCATGACGTTGTCCGCGTCGACCCCGTCGAGGCCTTCGAGTCGCGCGATCGCCGCGATGCCGATCAGCGCGACGACCCCGGTGGTCGCGATCGGCATGAAGCTCATTGCCGCCAGGGCGCGGCGCAGGCTCCCGGCGTCGCGCCCGGCGAAGACGCGCTGGAGCGCCTGCGGGTAGACGACACCCGAGAGCCCGACCAGGATCACGGCGCTGAGCCAGGTCGTACAGGTCGTCGCGCTCGGCACGGCGACGGCGTCGGGGCGGGTCTCCGCCACCTGCCGTGTCACCTCGGAGAGGCCACCCGCGTCGCGTACCAACCAGCCCAGCAGGAAGGCCAGTCCGAGCAACATGAGCGCGCCCTGGAAGGCGTCCGTCCACGCGACGGCGCGCATTCCGCCGAGGGTCTCGTAGACGAGGATCAGCCCCGCCAGCCCCACGACGCCGACCACGTAGGGGATCTGCCCGCCGGTGGCCTCCTGGGCCACGAGACCCATCGCGGTCAGCTGGGCGAGCAGGTAGTTGGCGAGGGCGATGGTCATGACGGCCGCCACGGCGCGCCGAAGGGCGCGGCCCCAGACGTCGTCTCCGAAGCGGTAGCGCACCCAGTCACCCGGGGTGACGAAGCCCCGCGCCACCGCCACGGGTCGGATGCGCGGCACCAGCCAGTGGAAGCTCACGATGATCGCGAGCATGAATCCCGGTGACATCACCCACGCGAAGCCCTGACGATACGCCTCCCCCGGGTACCCCAACAGCGAGTTGCCGCTGTAGGCCGTGGCGTAGAGCGTGAAGAAGAGCACGACGGGGCCGAGACTCCGCGCGGCCAGGTAGTGGTCGGCGGGGCTCTGGTCGCGCCGGGCCCGGCGCGCGAACTCCGCCACCCCGACCACCAGGGCGAGGTAGGCGCCGATCGCCACGACGCTCAGCTGGGCGAGGGTCACGGGTGGTCTCGCTCACCCGCTGGTGTCGGGTCGTCGATGTCGCTCCAGTGCCACGCGCACGCGTTCAGCGCGGCGGCCAGCGTGTAGCTCACGAGCGCTACCGCGGCCCAGTCGGGGAGCCCCAGCCACAGCCGGAGCGGCGCGTCGTCCTCGCGGTACCACGGGATCGAGATCGCGTAGAGGACGGCGATCGCCACCCAGGCCGCGCGGCGCAAGGTGCGCCGTCGATGCGTCCGGCGCTCCGACACGCGCAAGGTATATCGAAGGCCGGCGGAGGAGCGCGAACCGGCGGCGTGCGCTACCCGCAGCGAGGTCCGAGGGCCAGGGTGGGGGGAACATGACGACCCGGGTATTGCTCGCCGGTGCGTTGATGGGCTGGGCGAACCTCGTACCGGGCGTGAGCGGGGGGACGATGCTCCTCGCCTGCGGGGTCTATCCCGCGTTCATCGCCGCAATCACCGACCTGACCGTGCTGCGCGTGCGCCGCAGCGCCCTGCTCTTCGTCGCCACCCTTGCGGTGGGCGGCGCGATCGCGGTGGTGTCCTCGGCGGGTGTGATCCGCGAGCTCGTCGTCGGCCAGCCGGTGGTGATGTACAGCTTGTTCATCGGGCTGACCCTGGGCGGCGTCCCCCTCGTGCTGCGACGGGCGCGACCGCTGCAGATCCCCGGCTGGGTGGCCGGAACCCTCGCGTTCTCGATCCTCAGCGCCCTGGCGTGGCTGCGCACGGGCGACGGGGACACCTCGGGCCCCGCCCAGGCCTTCGTCGCGGGCGTCGTGGGCGCGAGTGCGATGGTGCTCCCCGGGCTGAGCGGCAGCTACCTCCTGCTTCTCATGGGTCAATACCTGCCGATCCTCGGAGCGATCCGGGACGCCCGGGTGGCTCTGCTCGATCCGCTGGCGGGCGGCGGCGCGCCCGACCTGGCGGCCGGGGGCGACGCGCTCGTTCTGCTCGTCCCCTTCGCCGCCGGCGTCGGCCTCGGGGTGGTCGCGATCAGCCACGGCATCCGCGTGGCCCTCGAACGGGCGCCCGGGGCGACCCACGGCTTTCTGCTGGGTCTGCTCGTGGGCGCCGTGCCGGGCCTCTGGCCCTTCGGCGACGGGCGCGGCGAGCTCTCGCCGGGCACCCTCACCCTCGGCGTCGCGTGTCTCGCCGCGGGGTTCGCGGTGACGACCGCGTTGGGGCGTCTCACGCCGGTGCCGGTGGAGGAACGACGCCACCCATAGTGGGCATCTCACTTCCCACTCTCGCGGTGCGCCGACTCGCAACGCGGCCGCAAGAGAACACGGAGAGCGCGACCTCCCCACGGCTTCCGCCGCGGACGCTCGAGGCCGCACGGTTCTTGCAGCGGGTCCCCGGACGGAGGGGAACGCCCATCATGCCGAAGCCGATCTGTATCTCGACCCGCACCGCCGTGTCCCGCGCATTCGCCGCGGGCGCCGTTCTCGCCGCCGCGACCCTCGCGCTCGCGTGCGGCGGCAAGGACACCGGCGGCAATCGATCGCCGATCTTCCATACCGGCGTCAACGCGAGCGTGATCGAGCCCGGGGGTGCGATGCCGACGATGCCGCCGCCCGGTCTTCCGCGCGGCGCCTCCGCGCCCGGTCAGTACAACCAGAGCTCCCGCGGTGGGGCCCAGACCTCGGCCCCGACCCAGACCGCGTCCCAGGGCAGCGCCCGGATTCTGCCCCCGGGCGGGGGCAGCGCCGGCTCCCCCTACGGTCCCTATGGCGGCGCGCCGCCCCAGCACGGCGCCTACGGTGTGCCGCAGCAGCCCGGGGGTGCCTACGGCGTGCCGCAACACGCCACCCCGCCCAGCGCCGGGGGCGGCGGAGGA
>JANQRO010000051.1 GCA_028284525.1 Myxococcota bacterium
GACCCGCTGTGGCGGGTCCACGGGGCCCTGGGTCCGGGGGGCGCCGCCCTCGACCCGACGCAACGCGACGCGCTCCTCGAGGGGATCCTCGATGACGACCAACGCGCTGCCCTCGACGAGCGCGGCCAGGTGGACCTCGCCTACACCGAGCCCGGAGGGCGCCGCTTTCGCGTGAACCTCTACCGGCAACAGCGCGGACTCGACGGCGTGTTCCGTGCCCTGCCCGGGCGCGCGCCCTCCCTCGAGCAGCTCGGTCTCCCGGCGGCGTTGACCCGTCTGGTGAACTTCCACCAGGGCCTCGTCCTCGTCACCGGGACCGCGGGGTGCGGGAAATCGTCCACCCTCGCGGCGCTGGTGGACATCCTGAACGAGGAGCGCAGCGACCACATTCTGTGTATCGAGGACCCGATCGAGGTCCTCCACCTATCGAAGCGCTCGCTGGTCAACCAGCGCCAGGTCGAACGCCACACCGAGAGCTTTGGGCGAGCCCTGCGCGCCGCGCTGCGCGAAGACCCCGACGTCATCGCGATCGGAGAGCTGCGCGACCTCGAGACGATCTCTCTCGCGCTCACCGCGGCCGAGACCGGCCATCTGGTGCTCGCGACGCTCCACACCAACAACGTCATCCGCACCATCGACCGCCTGATCGGCGCCTTTCCGCCGAGCCAACAGAGCCAGGTCCGCACGATGCTCTCCGAATCGCTGCGCGCGGTGGTCACCCAGTGTCTGGTCCCCGACCGCGGCGGCGAAGGTCGCGTCCCGGTGGTCGAAGTCCTGCACGTGAACCGCGCCGTGGGCAATCTGATCCGCGAGAACAAGACCTTTCAGATCCGCTCGATCCTCCAGACCGGCGCCGCCCACGGCATGTGTCTACTCGACAACTCCCTCGCAGCGGCGGTCGAAGCGGGTCGGATCGACGCCACCCAGGCGCGTCGTTTCGCCGAGGACCCCAACCGATTCGGCGCGGGCATCGGGGAGGGCTCTGCGTGAGCGCGATGGAAAAGCTCCTGACCCGTCTGCAGGCGGACGGCGGCTCCGACCTCCACCTCGCCGCGGGGCTCCCGCCGCGGATGCGCATGAAGGGGAGCCTCGAGACCGTCGAGGGCTGGAAGGCCGTCGACGGGAACGCCCTCGAGACCCTGCTCCGCGAGATCGCCAGCGACGAGCAGTGGGAGAGCTTCGAGGTGGAGCGGGACCTCGACTTCGCCTACGGCATCCCCGGGGTGGCGCGTTTCCGCGCCAACTACTTCCACCAGGAGCGCGGCGTGGGGGCCGTCTTCCGGGTGATCCCCGAGGAGATCCCGAGTCTCGAGGCCCTGGGGCTGCCCGCCTCCGTCGAGCGCTTCGCCCACCTCGACCGCGGGCTCGTCCTGGTGACGGGTCCCACCGGGTCGGGGAAGTCGACCACCCTCGCGGCGATCATCGACAAGATCAACGAGACCTACGCCAAACACATCGTCACGATCGAAGACCCGGTCGAG
Organism: Myxococcota bacterium; assembly: GCA_028284525.1. Lineage (GTDB taxonomy): Bacteria > Myxococcota_A > UBA9160 > UBA9160 > PR03 > JANQRO01. Next base: position 1,482 of record JANQRO010000051.1, read on the forward strand.
TTCGTGCACCCCAACAAGCGATCGGTGTTCTCGCACCGGGAGGTCGGCGAACACACCTCGGCCTTCGGGCCGGCGCTGCGCGGAGCGCTGCGTCAGGACGCCGACGTCGTCCTGGTCGGCGAGATGCGCGACTACGAGACGATCAGCCTGGCACTCACCGCCGCCGAGATGGGCTCGCTGGTCTTCGGCACCCTCCACACCAACAGCGCCGCCAAGACGATCGACCGGGTGATCGACGCCTTCCCCGCCGACGAACAGCCCCAGGCGCGGCTCTCGCTCTCCGAATCCCTCGCGGGGCTCGTGTCCCAACTCCTGTTGCGCGCCGCCGACGGCAGCGGGCGCTGCGCCGCCAACGAGATCCTGATCCGCACCCCCGCCCTCGCCAACGTGGTCCGCGAGGGCAACACCCCGATGCTCGCGAGCGTCCTCCAGGCCGGGCGCCGGGAGGGGATGCAGACGATGGACGACGCGCTCTGGGCGCTGGTGCAAGCGGGGCGGATCGACCCCGAGGACGCCTACCGCAAGGCCACCGAGAAGACCCGTTTCGAGGCCCTGGTCGACGCCGCTCAGGGGTAGAGCGCCACTTCCTTGTCCTGGGGGTCGCCGTCGCGCAGGACGGTGAAGGTGACCCGTTCGCCGCGCTTGGGGGTGAGCTCCGTGACGAGCCCGGCACCGGTGGGCGGGACCGCCTGCCCGTCGATGTGGGTGATCACGTCGCCGGCAACCAGGTAGCCCATCGCCGCCGGCGAGCCGCGCACCAGCGCCCGCACCTGGACGGCGGGTTGGTCTCCGACCTCCGCCCGGGCCTCCCCGGGAAGCGTGGGGTGGAAGAAGAGACCGAGCGGGAGAGGCCGGTTGGGCCGCGACCAGTAGAACACCGTAAAGGGCGCGGCGCCGATCCCGGCGAGCTGGTTGCGAAAGCGTTCGGGGCTGAAGGGGGGCTCGGCCATGAACTCGGGGGGCACCACCGCGCGCGCCGTCTCCACGTCGAGCGCCTCGTAGACGACGATCAGGTGCGCGCCGATGCCGCGGCCGCGTTTGTTCGCCTCTCCCGAGGCGAGCTTGAAGGTCTCCTCGCTGCGTCCCTCGACGTCGAGGAGCAGATAGCCGGCGGTGAGGAAGCGGGTGATGTCGTCGTCGAGACGCACGCCGCGACGCATCGCGGGTTTGTTCACCCGCTCGACCCCTTCCTTCACGGGTTGTCGACCGCAGGCGGGCAGCAGCAGAGCGAGCGCGACGACGGCGATCGCGATACGACGCATGGACCAGACCTCCTCCCCGCGCGCAGCCTATCACCGCCGTCGAGGGGGCGCTCCGTGGTACCTTGGGCTGTGGAGGGATGTGTATGTCGACCCCGATCATCGACGGCGACAGCCACTTCATGGAGCCCTTCGATCTCTGGCTGCGCTACATCGACCCCGCGTTTCGCGATCGCTGCGCCCAGTTCCCGATCAGCGACGACGGCACCGAGATGGATATCGTGATCGAAGGCGCGCCGATCCCCCGCTCGGAGAGCCTGTCCACCCTACAGCTCTTTGGCGTCGCGACCGGCTATGGCCAGAAGGAACACGAAGGGCGTCGTCTCGGCGAGATCGACACCCACTTCGTGTTCGACCAGGGCCTCGAGGACATGGGAGAACGGATCCGGTTTCTCGACCGCGAGGGCTTCGACCGGCAATACATCTTCCCCACCCTGGGTCTCGTGTGGGAGGGCCTCGTCGAGGACCCGGCCCTCGCCGCCGCCCACTGCCGCGCCTACAACCGCTGGGCCCTCGACGCCACCGAGGGGTACCGCGAGCGGCTCTTCCCCTTTGGCCACGTCTCGCTGCGCGATCCGAGCGCGGCGGTCAAGGAACTCGAGCTGCTCGACGCGGCCGGGGTCCGCGGGGTGTTCATCGCCGCGTTGGCCCCCGACGGACGCAGCCTCGGCCACACGGACTTCGACGCGGTGTGGGACTGCGCCGCCCAGCTCGGGATGGCGATCGGTCTCCACCTCGTCGTGCACCCCCACTACGTGGGGCACGACTGGTACCGCGATCGCGACCCGGGGTTCATGTTCCTCAGCATGAATTGCATCCAGGACCCGCGGATGGCCCTGACCACGATGGTCTACGACGGAGTCTTCGAGCGCTTCCCGAAGCTCCGGGTCGCCACCATCGAGGCGGCCAGCGGCTGGGTCGTCGAATGGATCGATCGCCTCGACTACCGCTTCAGCTACATGGGCCACACCAGCCAGATGGGACGCCCGGCGAGCGAGATCTTCGAGACCAATCTCTGGGTCTCCGCCGACCCCCACGAACGCACCCTGCCCTTCACCCTCGAGCTGCTCGGCGACCACAAGTTCTTTACCGGATCGGACTATCCCCACCTCGAGGGCTTCACCGATCCGGTGCGTCGCACTCGAGAGACCCTCTCGGGCCTCCCGGACACCTCCCTCGACCGCATCCTCGGCGCCAACGCAGCGGAGTTTCTCGGGATCGGGTAGCTACGGGGTCGTCTGAGGCGCAGGGGTCGCGCCCGACGCGGGCGGTCGAGGCGCGTAGGGATCCAGCGGGGAGAAGGTCGGGGCTTCCTCGACCTCCTCCGACGCGCCCTGCGCCTCCTCCGTGCCGGGAGCCAGACCCGTCGCGGTCGGGACGAGTTCGGCGTGGACGTGGTCGGGGGTCAGCCGAAAGAGCCCGCCTGTCACGGCGTCGATCAAGGTCCCCCCGAGCCCGCTCGGGAACAACACGAGGTGCGGGATCTGCGGCCACCAAGAGACCCTCTGATCCACGAGTTTGCGCTGGATCTCGTAGCCGTCTTTCTCGAAGCGAAGGCCGTAGCGACCCTCCTTGCGTTCGAGTGCGACGCGGGCGGGTGTCGTGACCACGGTGCCACCGGGCATGACACGCACTTTTGCTCCGCTGGGTTTCGAGGTCACGCGAATCTGCTGGTGGCGACCGTGGACCAGCGTCCCGCACCCCAGCGTCGCAGACAGACCGAGCGCCAACGCGATCGCTCTCCATGTCGCGAGTGCGCGCGGACCGCGTCTTCGGAGTTCGAATACCATGCCCTGTTCTCGGCCGTACGGAGCCTCCGCTTGTGCGGATCCGTGCGGTCGGAGCGGCGGAAATCCGGAGACTCGAGCGCGACCCCTACGAGGGCGCGTACCGCGCCCTCTGGCGGGCGGGGTGTACCCCCTGGCCCATCGCGTCCGCGATGGGCGTCAGTTGCGGTAGATCGAGACGCCGCCGTCGACCAGCAGCGCGGACCCGGTCGTGAAGCTCGAGGCATCCGACGCCAGGTAGAGCATCGAGTGGGCGATCTCCTCCGGGGTCGCGAGACGCTGCATCGGGTAGAGCCCCACGATGAAGTCGCGGGCCTCGGGGGTACTCCCCATCTCGCGGTACATCGGTGTGTCGGTCCCGCCGGGCAGCAGCGCGTTCACCCGGATCCCCTGCTGCGCGACCTCGACCGCCAGGGCCTGGGTGAGACCGATCAGCCCGGACTTGCTGGCGGCGTAGGCGGCGACCCCGGGAAACGCCACCGTGTACCCGACGAAGGTCCCGGTGAAGATCAGCGAGCCCCCTCCCCGGGCCGCGAGCGCCGGGATCTGGTGCTTCGCGGCGAGAAAGGCGCTCGTGAGATTCGTGTCGACGACCTCGCGCCAGTCTTCGAGCGAGAGCTCCGCGGTCGGCCCCATCGTCCCGAGGGTGCCGACGTTGTTGACGGCGACGTCGAGCCCGCCGTAGTGCTCGTGGGCGGCCGCCACGAGCGTGTGGGCGTAGGCCTCCTCGCGGACGTCACCGTCGACGGCCACGGCGTGGCCTCCGTCACCCGAGATCTTCTCCACCAGGCGGTCGAGCTCCGCGCGACGCCGCGCGCCGACCACCACGCGAGCACCGGCGTGCGCGAAGCGCTCGGCGGTGGCGTATCCGATTCCCGAGCTCGCACCCACCACGATCGCCACCCGGCCGTCGAGTTCCGTCATTCGTCCTCCTGTACACGCGGCGGGATTGCGCATCTCCGCGCGGTGTCCGGGAAGGTTGCGGGGCGCGGTGCGGCGGACGCTCCGTTTCTTGCGACGACACACCGAAGCTCGCCCCGCGCGGATGCGACCGAAAACGACGGAGCGCGGCGCGGATGCGACCGAAAACGACGGAGCGCGGCGCGGATAAGAGCGCAACAAACGGAGCGCGCCGCGACCTCCGACCGTGTCCACTCCCCGCTTTGGGAGACCCGCGATGAACGACCACGACCTCCAGGGCTATCCCCATCGCGAGCACTCGCGACGACGCGAATCGCTGGGCTGGCCGCCCGCCACCGTCTGGCGCGAGATCCGCGACTTCAACACCTACCCGAACTACATCGACGGCGTGACCGAGAGCGTGAGCGAGGACGAGCGCGCCGGTGACGAGGTCGGCTGTATCCGTCGCTTCGTCTACCGCGGCGACACGATCCGGCAGACGCTCACCGGGCACTCCGATACCGCGCGGTGGTTCTCGCACGCGGGGTGTGAGCCGCTCCAGTGGCCCTCGAGCCAACCGGGCCGAGTGGGGGAGACCGTCTACGAGAACCGCATCGCCCTGGCGGAGGGCCACGACCCCGACACGACGCGGATCGAGTGGTCGGTGGTCACCCGGACCCGCCGACCCGCCGACGCCGCGGCGTGGAAACGCTACTTCGACGAGCAGATCCCCCGGTGGATCGACGACCTGCGCCGCTACCTGGACGGGATCCGCGCCCGCGACGCCGGGTAGTCGGCGCGAGCCGCCTCCCGGAGCGCGCGTCGCGGCCGCGCGGGGCGTATACTTCGCCACCCAAGGGAGGGCTCACCGTGGATCTCGCGAAGTTTGGCGAACGCATCGCCCACATCGACCTCAGTGCCCGCACCTGTGAGGTGCGCCCGGCGCCCCCGGAATGGGTCCAGCGCTACATCGGTGGCCGCGGACTGGGCGTGCGCTACGTGCTCGAAAACGGCCCGGGGGTGGACCCCCTCTCTCCCGAGAACCTCCTCTGTTTCATGAACGGCCCGCTGAGCGGCTCGGAGGTGACGATGAGCGGGCGTTGGGCCTGCGTCACCAAGTCGCCGCTCACCGGGACCGTGACGGACAGCCACCAGGGCGGCTGGACCGGGGCCCGGGTGCGCTGGGCCGGCTTGGACGGTCTGGTGTTCTCGGGGCGCGCCGACGCTCCGGTCTATGCCTTCATCGAAGACGGCCGGGTCGAGCTACGCGACGCCTCGGACCTCTGGGGCAAGGACGTCCACGAGACCGTGGCGCGGCTCCAGGAGCGCTACGGCGAGAAGGATGTCTCGGTCTGTGCGATCGGCCGCGGTGGCGAGACGCTCTCGCGCTACGCCGCCTGGGTGAACGAGGACGACCGCGCCTTTGGCCGCGGTGGCACCGGCGCCGTCGGCGGCAGCAAGAACCTGAAGGCGCTGGTGATCCGCGCGTCGCGGCAGCGCAGCGAAGTGGCGGACGCCGCGGCCTGGCAGCAGGCCCGCAAGAACGCCCTCGACGCGGTGCGCGACGAGGCCCACATCACCAGCCCCAAGAAGGGCGGGCTCTCGGTCTACGGCACCAACGTGTTGATGAACATCACCAACACGATCGGCGCCCTCGGCACCCGCAACAGCCAGGTCACCGCCTTCGGCGAGGACGCCGAGAAGATCGGCGGCGAGTACGTGACCGACAACCTCCTCACCGGCAACCCCACCTGTCACGCCTGTCCGGTGGGCTGCAAGAAGGAGGTGGAGATCAAGGAGGGTCCCTACGCCGGGCTCAAGATGGAGAGCGTCGAGTACGAGTCGGCGTGGGCGCTGGGCGCGAACTGCGGCAACCCCGACATCGGGTCGATCGCCAAGCTGATCGACCAGTGCAACGACATCGGGGTCGACCCGATCGAGCTGGGCAATGTGCTCTCGACCTTCATGGAGGCCTCGCAAAAGGGCTGGACGAACGGCGAGCGGCTCGACTGGGGAGACGCCGCTGCGATGGTGGCCTTGACCGAGCGCATCGCGACCCGCGACGGCGTCGCCGACGTGCTCGCCGAAGGCGCGGCGCGGGTGGCCGAGCACTTTGGCCACCCCGAGATCGGGATGACCTGCAAGGGGCAGGCGATCCCCGCCTACGACCCGCGCGGACTCAAGGGGATGGGCCTCGGCTACGCCACGAGCAACCGCGGCGCCTGCCACCTGCGCGGCTACACCGCGGCCGCCGAGCTGGGCGTCCTCGACATGGGCCTCGACCCCCTCGAGTGGCGTGGCAAGGGCGAGCTCCTCAAGGTCTTCCAGGACATGGCGGCCTTCTCGGACAGTCTCGACCTCTGCAAATTCAGCGCGTTCGCACAGAATGCCGAGCTCTATGCCGAGCAGTACGCCGCGAGCAGCGGCCAGCCCTTCACGATGGACGACGTGATGGAGGCGGGCGAGCGCATCTACAACCTCGAGCGACACTTCAACAACCTGGCGGGCTTTGGCGAAGGCTCCGACACCCTGCCCCAGCGCTTCGTCGACGAGGCGTCGACCGAGGGCGGATCCAAGGGACACGTGGCGGAGCTCGACCAGATGCTCGCCGAGTACTACGCCGCCCGGGAGTGGAGCGACGGCGTCGTCCCCCAGGCGAAGCTCGACGCCCTCGGCGTGGTCTAGCCCCCGGCGACGGCCGGGAAGAAGTCGATCACGTCCTCGGGCGCCAGACGTGTCTCCATGCCCTCGGGCAGGTGCACCGCGCCGCGGCCGTTGACGAAAAGGTGCGCGTAGCGCGAGAGCTCGCCGGCCTCGTCGACCAGGTCGGGTCGCAACGCGGGAAAGGCCGTGAGCACCGCGGCGAGGAGATCGCGGAGTGTCGCGTCGCGGGGCACCGCGACCGCCGCGTACTTGTCGCCGACGATCGAGCGGTAGGTCGCGTAGAAGCGCACCTGGACACGTTGCTCGTCGAGACCGGGGGTCGTTGCGTCGGGATCGCTCGGCACGGGACCTCGCGCGAACGGTAGCAACACCGCGGCACAGCCCCGGGGGCCCCCTCGTCTATGCTTCGCCCGTGGCCATTACCCATCTCGACTGCGTGCAGGTGTGCGCCCGCTCCGACGCCTTCGACACCCAGACCCGCGCCTGGGAGGTGCTGCTCGGGCGTCGGGCGCAGCCCTGTCCGGGGGGCGCGCGCATCGGCCTGCGCAACAGCGCCCTCGAGATCGTCGCCGGTACCCCGCCCGGTGCCCTGCGTCTGGTGTTCGCCGAAGACGGAGAGACGCCGGCTCCCCTCCCGACACGCGGGGTCCCCACCGAGGTCCGGGTTCGGCCGGGGAGCGCATCCGCCACGCCCTGTCACACCGCGGCGACCGACGCCGCGGTGTGCGCCCTCGACCACGTGGTGGTGCGCAGCGACGACCTCGATGCCTGTCTCGCCGGCTATCGCGACGCCGGGCTGCGTCTGGCCCTCGACCGCACCTTCCCCGAACGCGGGGTGCGTCTCGTGTTCTTCCGGTTCGGGCAGGTGACCCTCGAGCTCTCGGGCACCCACCCTCCTCCCGAGCCTGGAGCGGAGGCGCGCCGCGACGCGCTCTGGGGTCTCGCGTGGCGAGTCCCCTCGATCGAGGCCGCTCGCGCGCGACTCGACGCCGCGGGGGTGTCGATCTCGGAGTTTCGCCCGGGACACAAAGCCGGTACCCGGGTGTTCACCGTCCCCGAGGCGCCCGGCGGTGTGCCCACCCTCTTCCTCGAAGACCCGAGCCGCGGCGATCGGAGCGACGAAGCGATCTGCTAGCCTCGATGGCCCGCGCGCGCCCGCGCCGAGCCCAGCCTCCGGCCGCATCGCAGGAGTAGACGATGAGCGACCCGACCTCCGTTCAGGGGATCTTCAACTACATGGCGCCGATGGAGCACCGGCCCCAGTACTTCCTCTACACGCCGCCGGAAGGGACCGTCCAGCACCGCCCGGAAAACGTGAAGCACACGATGACGGTGCGCGACGGGCGGGGCGCCGGGCTGAGCCTCGACGGCGAGGGCTTCGAGATCGTGCCCCACGTGAGCCGCGTGAAGGACTTCTACGACAACGACGAGGTTCGCGAGGTCTACTACCCGGAGGTGGGCGAGCTGCTCAAGAAGCACACCGGCGCGACGCGGGTGCACACCTTCGACCACAACCAGCGTCACGGCGACCGCGATCGCTACGACTCGGCGGGGGTGAGCCAGCCCGTCCGCTTCGCCCACAACGACTACACGCTGAAGTCGGGCCCGCAACGGGTGCGCGACCTCGTCCCGGACGACGCCGAGACCCTGCTGCAACACCGCTTCGCGGTGATCAACGTGTGGCGGGCGATCGGCCCGCCGATCGAGTCGACGCCGCTGGGGGTCCTCGACGCCTCGAGTCTCCAACCCGAGGACTTCGTCGACACCGACCTCGTCTACGAAGACCGCACCGGCGAGATCTACTCGGTGACCCATCGACCCGAGCACCGCTGGTTCTACTTCCCGAAGATGCACATCGAGGAGGCGATGCTCCTCAAGTGCTACGACTCGGCCACCGACGGGCGTGCCCGCTTCACGGCCCACTCGGCCTTCGACGACCCCGACACGAGCGAGGGGGCACCGCCGCGGGAGAGCATCGAAGCGCGCAGCCTGGTCTTCTGGGCGCCAGAGGCCTAGGCCCCGTCGCCCGTGGGCCCGGGCCGGGTTCCGCCTAGGCCGACTCGAGGGTGTCGCGGAGCAGGCCGAGGGCGGCCCGCGCGAAGCGGTCCATGTTGGCGACCCGGTCGTCGTCACCGGTCTCGAGGGTGAGCGAACGCTCGACCCCCGGCCCCACCACGGCGATGCAGGTGTGCCCCGGGGCGTCTCCGTAGCCGTTGCCGGTGGGTCCCGCTGCGCCGGATTCGGCGATCACCCAGTCGGCGCCGAGCTGCTCGCGCAGCCGCAGCCCCATCCGCAACACGTAGGGCTCGCTGCTCGGCCGGACCTCGCCGAACGCCTTGTCCGAGATGCCCAGCAGGGCGCGTCGGGCCACCAGGGTGTAGATCACCCCGCCGCCCCGGTAGAAGCGCGACGCCCCGGCGACGGCGAGGAGCGCCGCGGAGACGAGCCCCGCCGCCGACGACTCGACCACGCCGACGTTCTCTTCGCGATCCACGAGGATCTTGCCCACCGCCTGCGCCGTCTCGAGATCGAGCATCGCGTCTAGACCCGCGGGTCGGGTTGGGGACCGCGGATCAGCTTGCCGGGGAGCGCCCCGGTGGCGACCCCGTCCTCGTAGGTGAGCTCGCCGCGCTGCACGGTGGCCCGGTAGCCCTCGGCGCGCTGTACCAGTCGGCGTCCGCGCGCGGGCAGATCCCGCACCGCCTCGGGGGCGTGGAGGTGGAGCGCGTCGAAGTCGATGACGTTCAGGTCCGCGCGCATCCCCGGCGCGAGGAGACCGCGGTCGAGGAGCCCGTAGGCCTCCGCCGTCGCCCGCGTCTGGAGCCGCACCGCGAACTCGAGGGGAAGTCGCGGCCCCCGCTCCCGGTCGCGCACCCAGTAGCTCAACATGTAGGTGGGCGAGCTCGCGTCGCAGATCAGTCCGCAGTGGGCACCGCCGTCGGAGAGACTGAGGAGCGCGCGGGGATGGCCGAGCATCTCGCGCAGGGGCTCGAAGTCGGCGTTCGCGTAGTTGATGATCGGGTAGTAGATGAAGTCGCGTCCGCCGTCGGCGAGCATCGCGTCGAGGAGCACCTCCTGGGGGGGCCGGCCCTCCCGGGCCGCGACCGCGGCGATGCTCTGGTCGGCGCTGGGCTCGTAGTCCGGCGGATCGCCCAGCGGATACATGTTGCTGAAGTGACGTGTAAAGAAGGCGTCGAACTTGCCGGTGAGGGTGGTGTCCTCGGTGGCGAGCTGGGCGCGCGTCGCCGGGTCCTGGAGGGCCGCGATGCGTTCGGCGATCGGGAGCTCGGCCACCTTCAGGTAGGTGGGGTGCCCCTTGAACGGGTGCATCGGGTTGTCGAAGTTGAGGAGCATTCCCGCCGGCCGCGTCGCCACCTGGACCCGCAGGTTGGCTCCGGCGGCGACCGCGCTCTCGACCCAGGCGAGGATCTCGCGCCACTCCTCCGGGTTGTGGGAGGCCTGGGCGAGGATGAAGCTCACCGGGAGCCCCGTCTCCTTCGAGAGGTCGCGCATCCACGCGACGTCGTCGTAGAAGCGGCCGTGCATCCCGCCCAGCGCGAAGTCGGTCGCGATCTCGAAGACCCCGTGCCCGGCGCGGCCACACGCGCGGCCGATGCCCTGAAGCTCGTCGTGGCCGGCGAAGGTGCCGGGCACCACCTGACCGTCCTTCGCCCGGTGGAGCATGGTGCGCGAGGAGGTAAAGCCCAGCGCGCCGGCGCGGAGCCCTTCTTCGACGATGGCCGACATCTGCGCGATGTCCTCCGGCGTCGCGTCTTCGTTGTTCGCGCCGCGCTCGCCCATCACGTAGCCGCGCACCGCGCCGTGGGGCACCTGGGCACCGACGTCGAGGGAGCGGGGGAAGCGCTCGAGGGCGTCGAGGTACTCGGGGAAGCTCTCCCAGGCCCACTGGATCCCCTCGGAGAGCGCCGTGCCCGGGATGTCCTCCACCCCTTCCATCAGCTGGATCAGCCACTCGTGGCGATCGGGCCGGGCGGGGGCGAAGCCCACCCCGCAGTTGCCCATGACCACGCTCGTGATGCCGTGCCAACCCGAGGGCGAGAGATGCGGATCCCACGTGGCCTGGCCGTCGTAGTGGGTGTGGACGTCGACGAAGCCCGGGGTCACGAGGAGCCCGTCCGCGTCGATCTCGCGACGCGCGGCCCCGGCCGTCCCGCCGACCTGGGTCAACCGCTCGCCATCGATGGCGACGTCGCCGGTGGTTGCTTCGGCTCCGCTGCCGTCGACGATCCGTCCCGCTCGAATCACGAGGTCGTGCATCGCGTGCTCCTCCGCATCGGTCGCCCACATTAGAGCGTATCCCCCGGCGGGCGACCAGCGCGCGAGCGAGCGGCAAGACGCCGCGAGCTATCCTCGCGTATGTCCATCCGACACCGCCGGGCCCTCGTCACCCCTGCGGTCTGCGCCGTCCTGCTCTGCGCCGCGCCCGCCGACGCGCAACCCGTCGCCAACGACTTCGCCGTGCGCGTCGATGGCGGCCAGAACGCCCACTACGAGGACCAGTTCTATCTCGTGTGCGACGACGCGGTGCCGGGGGCGAACAGCGCGGCCTGCGACGTCGGCACCGGCGACTTCAGCTACGAGCTCTGGATCCGCGCGGAGGCGGCGTCGAACTCCAACTCGTCGCGGGGCCCCTACGGGCCCGACAGCGAAGTGTTCGCCTACGACTGGATCGACGGGAACATCTTTCTCGACCGCGACGTGTGGGGCGGGAGCTGCGACGGCCGCGACTTCGGCGCGGCGATCCTCGACGGGCGCGTCGGGTTCGGGACCGGTGGCGGCCCCTCCGGGTTCACCCTCTACGGCAGCACTCCGGTGACCGACGGCCTGTGGCATCACGTCGCCCTCGTTCGGGAGGCGGGGGTCGCGTTGCGGATCTATGTCGACGGCGTGCTCGACGTCGAGAGCGCGCAGTATGCCCAGAGCGACGACCTCTCGATCCCCGATGCCGGCTGCACCCAGGGAAGCGCCATCGGACCCGAACACCAGCCCGTCCTCGTCGTCGGCCAGGAGAAACACGGGCTCGGCGGGATCTCGCTCACCGGAGACTTCGACGAGCTGCGGATCTGGGCGAGCGCGCGGAGCGGCGCGGAGATCGCGAGCACCTGGAATCGCGTGGTCGACTGCGGGGACGACCCGGCGCTGGTCGGCTACTACCGCTTCGAGGCCGGGACCGGCACCGTCGCGGGCGACCTGTGTCAGCGCTCCCCGGACGGTGTGGTCGACAACGGGACCGCGGGGCGCGGCGAGTGGATCTCCGACGCACCCCTCCTCGTCCCCGAGCCCCACGCGGTGCTGCTCGGGGTCGCCGTCGTCGCCGCGCTCGGCCGGCTCGGGCGCAGCCGGCGTTCGCGTCGTCGAGCGCCGCCCGCGCGCGGGACCGCGGTGGCCGCACCCGCGCTTGGCGATATCGTGTGGGCCAGGGAGGACGACCCGTGAGCGACGAGACGCGAGTGCACCTGGTGAGCGGTGGATTTCCGCCGGGCTCCCACGCCGGCCACGACATGGACTTCGCCCGGCTGCGTCTGCTCGAGCGGCTCCACGAGACACCCGGGGTGGTGACGACGACGTCGAGCGACTTCGGCGATATCGAGAAATGGCTCCCCGGCACCTCGCTCCTGATCACCTACGTCGCCGGCCCCTTCCCGAACGACGCCCAGAGTGCGGCGATCGACGCCTGGCTCGCCGAGGGCGGACGCTGGTTCGCCCTCCACGGCACCAGTGGAGGCAAGGCCGCGCCCATCGGCGACGACCGCCGGGTGCGCAGCATGGTGAAGATGCGCCACCACGAGAGCCTCGGGTGCTTCTTTCTGAATCACCCACCGCTGCGCACCTTCCGGGTGGACACGACGGCCGAGACGCACCCGCTGCTGCGCGGTCTCCCGCCCTCCTTCGACGTCTCCGACGAGCTCTACCTGCTCGAGATCCTCGACCCCGGCTGCCAGCCGCTGCTCACGACCAAGCTTCCCGAAGATCCGTCACCCGAGGGCTTTGGCTTCGTCTACGACCGGGAGGCCCACCGGCCCGCGGACGGGGAAACCCGGGTGCTGGGCTACGAAAAGAAGGTGGGCGCGGGCGCTGTCGCCTACGTGGCGCTCGGCCACTGCCACGCGCCGGGCAACAACGTCCAGCCCTTCGTCGACGCGTCGGTGGCGGCGGACGGCACGACCCCCACGACCTTCCGCGGCGCCTGGGAGACCCCGGCGTTCGACCAGCTCCTGCGCAACGCGATCGCCTGGGGGACTTCGGCCTAGTCGAGCGCCCCACGCAGGGGACCCCACTCCCGATCTTCTCGCGCCTGGCGCTTCCCGCCTCGGGGCGCGCCGCCTACCCTGTGCCCGCGTCCAGAACGGATCCCCTGTGTTCGAGCGCCTGGAGCTCCTCTGGCCGGTCGCGACGGGACTGCTGGCCCTCGCGATCCTCGAGTGGGGCCGCGCCGACCAACCCGCGCTGCTGATCGCCATTTGGTGCGCGGCCGAGTTTCTCGCGGGCTACACGATCGGTTTGATCGTCGTCCAGGTCGTGAACCGCGCGCGCCGCGACCGGCGGCGGTCGTGAAGCGCGCGCGCTTGACCGAGCGCCGGCGCCTGTGCTCCCATCGCCGGACAGCGGAGGGCCGGTGACGAGCTTTGCGATCCGAGACGACGACCCCCTGAACGCCGCGGAAGCGCTCCTCGCCCGGGCGGACGCGCGGGGCGCGCGCCCGCTGGTGCTGGGCGACGACCACGCGTGGTCCGCCGCCGAGCTGCGCGCCCGCGCCCACGGGGTGCAGCGCGCCCTGGGGCAACGCGGCCTCGGCCCCGGGGACCGGGTGCTCCTGCTCCTCCTCGACACCCCCTTCTTCCACGCGGCGTTCCTGGGCGCGCTCCGC